>JAFMJA010000295.1 GCA_017853735.1 Burkholderiaceae bacterium
AAGCAACACCAGCCCAGCTCGCCAAACCGCGCGCGCTGCAGCCCAAGGGCCGAGGCGGTGCAGCCAGTCTGGCCAGCAGACGGTGCATCAGGCAACTCCAGGTCCGGTGGCGCCGTCAAAGCCCAGCTCGGCCAGCAGGGGCAGATCGTCCATGCTTTCCACGCCCAGCGCGATGACCACAATGCCCAGCGCATGTGCCATTTTGGTGAGGCCGCGCAACATGTCCTGGTTGCCGACGTTTTGCCCAATATCGCGGATGTAGCTGGGGTGGACCTTGATGTAGTCCAGCCCCAGGGTGGCGAGTTTGTCGCTTTCGGCAAAGCGCTGGCCAAAATATTCGATACCCACCCGGCAACCCAGGGCCTTGAGGCTGCGCGACAGATCGCGGAAGGCATCGAACTGTCGGTACACCCCATACTCGGGCACCTCAAACAGCAGGCGCTTGCACAGGTCGGGGTAGCCTTGCAGCAGCTGGATGAGCTGATTGCGGAAGGTGAAGTCGGCAATGGTTTCGGCTGACAGGTTGACCGCCACATCGCCCTTGCCCTTGCGCAAGTGTTCGATGGCCAGCTTGACCACACTCAGGTCGATCGGCGCAGTCAGGTTGAGCTTGGCGGCCATGGGCATGAAGTCGCCCGCTGGCATTAGCGGCTGGCCGGCAACGCTCAGGCGGATCACGCCCTCCTGATGCAGGGTGTTGGCAGTGCCTTTGCTGCCGCTGACCACAGGGTAGAAGACCAGGCTGAGCTGGCCACCCGAGACGGCCTCGGTGAGCAGGGTGCGCCATTGTTCGGCCGGCACGCTGAAGCTGCGGCCCGAGTTGGCGGTGTCCAGGGCATACCAGCTGTTGGGGCCCTTGGCCTGCGCCTGTGCCAGTGCCTGGTCCACCCGGGTGAGCACATCGCCAGGGCTCTGGTTGCGCTCGTAGCCGACAGCGGCCAGATGGAACAACTCGTCTGGGAACTCGGTCGCCCACTGCGGCAGCCAGTCGCGCATGAGCAGGCTGTGGATTTCCTGCGCGGCGGCGGTGGCTGATTCCTGAGTGGGGCAGACCACCGCAAACTCGCCGCCCTTGACCCGGCCGGCACGCTGACCAATGCGGTCGGTGCCGCTGTCGTAGAGCACCTTGCCCAATTGGCGCAGCAGCTCGTCGGCCTGCTTGTGGCCAAGTTTGCGGTTGAGTTCGTCCAGGGCAATCAGGCGCACGACCACCAGACTGCCGAGCGAACCAAACTGCTCGCCCGAGAGAATCTCGCGCAGGTGGGAGAGGAAATAGTCGCGGGTGGCCAGTCCGGTGATAGCGTCATGGTTGACCCGCTGGCGCAGCACTTCCAGTCGCGAGGCCTCTTCGGCAAACATCGATTTCAGGCGGCTTACCATGTCGTTCATGGCGATGGTGACCGCGCGCAGCTCAGGGGTGCGTGGCTCCGCCACGGTGAGGAAGCGCCGCTGGGCGATGGCCTGCGCCTGTCCCACCACATCATGCAGCGGCCGGGTGATGATGCGAATGGCCAGCGAGCCAAGGGCCCCGGCTGCCAGGCTGCCCAGGACAAACCAGATCAGCAACTCGAGCGTGCCTTCCCACAGGCTTTTGTAGACGTACTGGTCATGACTGGCCAGGGTAAGGGTGCCAAACTGCTTCCAGCCATCTTGTACCAGGGCCCTGCCGGGCTCGGCATGGATGGGAATGAGCTTGGCAAACCACAGCGGTGCCCCAACCAACTCGCCCCGGTAGACCTTTTCGATCATGACCTGACCGGTAGGCGATGTGATACGAATGAAGCGATAGTGCCCGGCGTCGAACTGCGCTGCCACCTGCAACTCCACGGTGACCGGGTCCTTGTCCAGCTGGGTGAGCGACAGCGCCAGGGAGGTGGCGTTGTCGATATTTTTCACCTGCAACTGCTGCTCCAGGTAATGCCGCGCCGATAACACGCTGACGATCAGGCTGCCGCCAAAGGCCAGCGTCATGGTCAGAATGATGGCGATCCATAGTTGCTTGATGAGTGACATAGTGTGTCTCCCGGTGGGTCAAGGGGTGGCGCTTTCAGCCATCAGAAAAATCCGTCCTGGCGCATGCGGTCAAGCACTTCGCGCCAGCGTGACAGGCGGGTGGTGGGGTCGGCCGACGACGCGGTAGCGCCCGGCACCCACAGGCCTTCGTTGTTGAAACTGAAAACGGGAGATAGATCGTTGCGTTGCGAGGCCTGGCGGATCGAGCCGATCAGGTTGTCCAGGATCAGCGGCTCATCCGTCGGTTGTTCGTAGTAGCCCAGCACCATATGAGCCTGGCTGCGGGTGGCGCCCATGCGGGCACGCACATAAATCATGCGCAGCTTGCTGTTGGGCACGCCCAGCAAGAGGAGCGACATGTATTTGGCAATGGCGTAGTCTTCGCAGTCGCCCGCCCCCCGACCCATGAACTCCAGCGGCGTGGCCCAATAGTCGGCTTGCTGCCAAACCACAATGTCGTCTTCAAAAAGGATGCGCCGATTGAAGAATGAGTTGACGGCTTCCAGTTTCTCGGCCTCGCCCAGATTGCGCGACTGCTCCAGCATGATGCGCCATGCCGCCACCGTGCTGGCGGCACGTTGGCCATAACGCTCTTGTGCCAGCGAGTGCACCCGGTCGAGGTTGGGCGATGCAATGCACAGGCCCAGCATTGCGGCAAGCAACAGCGCTCTCAGCCATGTGCCGAGGCGGGGCAGCGCTTGAGCGATATGCACCAGTGTTGCTTGCATGCAGATTATTTTGGTGTGGCGTTATCGTTATCCATGAATGCTTGGATGCGCTTGAAGCAGAGCCACATGGAAAAAAGATTACCAGGAACGTAGGTATATCAGCAGCCAGGGGTTAAACGATTTGCAATTGGAGAAATTCACAAACATTTCACAAACCCGGCCAGTTGAATTGGTAGATTAGATGAAAAGATTGATCTAAATTGAATCTAGAGGAAATAGTTTGACGCATCAGCTAATACTTCTCTACAAAGACAGTTGGTCGTTTTTAATCTGAGTTGATAGATTTCTTTTGTTCTCATTTCCAAGAAAATATGGGTGGTATCTTGCAATCAAAACAATCACATAGCCGCTTGGCTGTCACATCTGCTGCACTGGCAGTTTCCATTCTTGTAGCTTCAAGCGCCCTGGCGCAGGCGCTGCCGCAGCCGCTGATCGAAGTGGCGCGCAAGGCGG
>JAFMJA010000042.1 GCA_017853735.1 Burkholderiaceae bacterium
AAACCAAGAAATGCCCTCGTCGTACTCATGATTCGAGCTTCCGAAATTCATTCTACAAGGACTACTTGGGGACTTTAGACAAAAAAATCTATGACGCCATAACCAGGACCGATTCACAGACCGTGAACACGAACGTCTTTGGCGACGGATCTTTTGGGGAGGCTCGCGGCCTTTGGTTTTAGGCGGGCACTGGATGCACAGTGAATTGCAGCGTGTCCAAATCTGCCAGCATCCAGGTGGCTGGCGCCCCCAGGCCCGCCACCGTGCCGGGATTGAGCAACCAGCTCTTGCCGCCCTTGATCGTGGCTTGCTGCACCGCCGAGGCGGTGTGGTCGTGGCCGCAGCAGACGATGTCGTAGTCGCCGGTACAAGCCAGGCCGCGCGCATAGTGTGGGTAGTGGGTGGCAAAAATGCGGCGTCCGGCCAACTCAAGGGTGGCGTCAGCGCCGTGGTACTCGATCTGCCCTTTGGATTCACGACACACATTCCAGAGTGCGCGAATGTCGCCCAGGTTGTTGCCATGCACCAGATGCACAGGCAGCCCCATGGTCAGCAAGGGGCGCAAGGTCATTGCACCGATCAGGTCACCGCAATGCAGCACCGCCTGGGCGCCAGCACGGATCCCCTCCGCAACAGCGGCAGCCAGCATGGGCGCACGGTCATGACTGTCGGAAACAAGGCAAAGCTTCATGAAAATCCTCGGATCGCTTGGTAAAAGCATGATGCGCGGACAAATCACACCAAGCGCATCCCAATCAAATGGAACCCGGTCAGGCGATGACCGGGTAGTGCGCCACTATAGCAACCGCGAAACAGCGCAAAAGCACAGCAGCTTTAGGATGATCTCAAGCTCAAGGTGGCACACTCAACTGGCGCAGTTCCATGGATTGGGAGGAAATGCACCAGACTCAGATCTGCCGCCAGGGCAGGCCGCGCATGCGCCAGCCCCCCAAGGTGCCGCGGTGGTGGTCCTTGTCCAGGTTGCCTTCAAAGCCCTCCAGCACATTGCTCACATCGGTAAAGCCGTGTTGCTCCAGCGCCAGCCCGGCGTCCACCGAACGCTTGCCGCTGCGGCAGATCAGGATGATCTGTCTATCCTTGCGCCCGGCCATGCGCAAGACCTGGTCGCAGAAATGCGGGTTGACCTCGAACTCGATGCCCTGATTCCACTCGACATTGACCGCATCGGTGGGGTGACCGACATAGAAAAATTCAAATTCTGTGCGGCAATCGATCAGCAGCGCATTGGGGCTCTCCTGAAGGATGTCATAAGCTTGCTGTGGTGTCAGATGATCCATGATTCGCTCTCCATGGAGGTATTGTGCAGCCTTGAGACCTTGCAGCCAACGATTGATTAGTCATATCGATATAACCGGGCGCAGCAATTCCAGTCAGGCCTCCATTAGGATACAGGCCTTGGGCGCATTGGGCTGCCCGATCTTGCATTGCGCTGAGCGATAGTCATTAACTTTTTCACCATGACCACTAGTCCCCAAGTGCCGAGGGCGCTGTCTGAAGCCGAACTGACCGAATTGGGAATCCGCGCCTTTGTAGGGCTGGGCCTGCCCCAGGAG
Organism: Burkholderiaceae bacterium; assembly: GCA_017853735.1. Taxonomy (GTDB): domain Bacteria; phylum Pseudomonadota; class Gammaproteobacteria; order Burkholderiales; family Burkholderiaceae_C; genus Hylemonella. The sequence continues at coordinate 1,575 of JAFMJA010000042.1, forward strand.
GATGCCCAGGCAGTCTGTCAGATTCTGGTGCTGGCCGATCTGTTTGGCCTGAGCACTCACGGCATGAGCCGGGTTGAATCGTATGGCGAGCGCCTGCTGGTCGGCGGCATCAAGGCGCGCGCCCAGATTCGGGTTGAGCGGGTAGCGCCTGCCATGGTCAAGGTCGATGGCGACAACGGCACTGGCCCACTGGTTGGCATGCGCAGCCTGCAAGCAGCGATGGCGCTGGCGCGGGAATGCGGGGTGGGCATTGCACTGGCCCGGGGCAGCAACCATTTCGGCCCGATTTCCCCCTACTCCTACCTGGCGGCCAAGGAGGGCTTTGCAAGCATCATCGGCAGCAACGCCACCACCACTATTGCCCCCTGGGGCGGCAGCGATGCGCGCCTGGGCAACAGCCCACTGGGTTTTGGGGTGCCCAACCCGGGCGGCCAGCCCTTTTTGCTCGATATGGCTATGAGCGTGGTGGCCCGCGCCAAGATCCGCAGCGCACTCAAACGCCGCGAATCCATTCCTGAGACCTGGGCCACCGACAAACAGGGCCGGCCCACCACCGACCCGGCACAGGCACTCGACGGTTTTCTGCTGCCCATCGGTGGCCACAAGGGCTATGGCCTGGCCTTGCTGGTCGACCTGTTTTCGGGTCTTCTGTCAGGGGCCGCCTATCTGAACCATGTGAAGTCCTGGGTCGATGCGCCCGAGGAGCCGCAAAACCTGGGGCATTTTTTCATTCTGATCAACACCCAGCTGCTGGGCTCTTCGCAATGGCTGACTGAGCGCATGATGGACTTTGCCGCCATCCTGCATGAAAGCCCGCCTGCCGACCCTGGCAAACCGGTTCTGGTGCCGGGCGAGATTGAATTGGCCAAAATGGCCCAGCAGCGCCAGCATGGCATCAAAATCGACGCGTCCACCCTGGCATTGCTGCAACAGCATGCCACCAGGACATCCAATTGAGCAAGCGGCTGGAAACGGGATGTCAATTTTTGTATTGAGGAGATGAAAATGAACCGCAGAATGATGCTGGCCTTCTGCCTGCTGGCAGTCAGCCTGAGCAGCAGCTGGGCCCAGAGCTATCCCAACAAGCCGATCAAGATGGTGGTGCCCTACCCGGCCGGTGGCGCGGCCGACATCACGGCGCGACTGCTGAGCCAGAAGATGTCCGAGAGCATGGGAGTGCCAATCGTGGTGGATAACAAGGCTGGGGCCAACGGCATGATCGGTACCGACTTCGTGGCCAAGGCTGCACCCGATGGATACACCCTGTTGCTCGATGCCAGCGGACCTTTGGTGGTCAATCCCTCGCTCTACGCCAAAGTGCCGTATGACACCCTGCGCGACCTGATCCCGATCAGCCAAGCCACCACCTTCCAGTATGTGCTGGTGGTACCCACAGCGTCACCTTTCAAGAGCGTGGAGGATATTGTGGCCGCCGCCAAGGCCGAGCCGGGCAAGTTAAGTTATGGTTCCACGGGTGTTGGCGGCGGTGGGCATTTTGCTGGCGAACTTTTCGCCTTGAAAAGCGGCACCAAACTGACCCATGTGCCCTACAAGGGCAGTGCTCCGGCCTTGGCTGATCTATTGGGTGGCCAGCTCTCCTTTACCTTTGACACCATTGTCACCACCGTGCCGCAGGTCAAGGCGGGCAAGCTGCGCGCCATGGCTGTCTCTGGGCCCAAACGCGCCAGCGCGCTACCCCAACTGCCCACCATGCAGGAGCTCGGCTTCAAGGACTTTGCGGTGACCCAATTCCAGGGTCTGCTGGCACCAGCCAAAACCGATCCGGCCATCATTGCCCGCTTGCATCTGGAAATGGTCAAGGCACTGAAGTCGCCCGAGATTGTCCAGCGCCTGCAGATCGACGGCGGCAATGACCTGGTGGGCAGTTCGCCCGCCGAGTTCACCGAGCAGATCCGCAATGAGATGGAGCTCTACCGCAAGCTGATCAAAGACGCTGGCTTGCAGCAACAGTAAAGACTTCAACATGTACCAAATGGATTTGCTGGTGCAGGGCTTTCCTGGCCGCGCGGTTTGCCATGGTGGCCTGGGCTGGAGCACCGTCACCTTGCTGCGCCACAAGGACCGCACTATCCTGGTCGATGTGGGCGCCTTCGGCATCCGGCGTGAATTACAAAAACAGTTGGAAGCTCGCGCTGTTGACCCCGCTTCGGTCACCGACGTGGTGCTGACCCACGCCCACTACGACCACGCGGTCAACTTCACCCTGTTTCCCATGGCCACCGTCTGGATCGGTGCCGACGAGTTGGAATGGGCGGCCAGCCAGCCGCCCGGCTTCAACCCCTTGCCCGAGTTGTATGTGCGCGAGCTGGCATGCTCCAAACGGGTGAAGCGAATTCATGGCGAAGAAGAATTTTTGCCGGGTTTGCAAGCCATCCGTGCCCCCGGCCACACGCCGGGCCACCTGATTTATTACCTCAACGCCAACCCGGTACCGGTCTTGTTCACCGGCGATGCGGCCAAAAACCGGGCCGAACTCCTGTCTGGGGAGGTCGACGCCAGCGAAGACTACAGCCAAAGCCGGGTCACGCTGCAAACCATCTGGCACCACTGGCGTAAGGTGGCTGGCACGGTGCTGGTGCCGGGCCATGACCTGAGCATGCAGCTCGATCAGGAGGGTCGGCCGCAGTACATCGGCGAGCGCAAAGCGGCCATCGCCGCCTGGTTTTCTGAAAGACTGGAGCTCAGCACCACCATCGACCTATGCGCTCACCCGGGCTTTGGTGCCGCCTACCGTTAATTTTTTGAATTCATTGCTATGGACGCTAATCTGATCAAGGCTTTTACCCCTACCGGCCGCTTACGCGCCTCGATCAATCTGGGCAACCCCATCCTGGCCAATAAAAATCCCGCTGGTGGCGAGCCCGTCGGTGTGTCGATCGACCTGGCGCGCGGCTTTGCCAAACGCCTGGGCGTGGAGGTGGAGCTGGTGGTGTTCGACACCGCAGGCAAATCGGTCGAGGCGGTGCGCACCGAGCAGGCCGACATCGGCTTCTTTGCGGTCGATCCCCTGCGTGGCCAGGAAATCGCTTTCACCTCGCCCTATGTGCTGATCGAGGGTTGCTACATGGTGCGCAATGACTCAGCGCTGCACAGCAATGAGCAGGTCGACCAGCCCGGCCAGCGCGTGGTCGTGGGCGCTGGTAGCGCCTACGACCTCTACCTCAGCCGGGAGATCAAACAGGCCCAGCTGGTGCGTGCGCCCAGCTCCCCTGCGGTGGTGGAAACTTTTCTGACCCAAGATCTGGAAGTGGCGGCCGGGGTCAAGCAGCAGCTGGAAATGGACGCACAACGCCACCCAGGGTTGCGGCTGCTGCCCGGGCGCTTCATGGTGATCCGCCAGGCCATGGGCACACCACGCAGCCGAGGGCCTGCAGCGGCAGACTGCCTGCAGGCCTTTGTGCAGGAAATGAAATCTTCCGGATTTGTTGCCGATTCGCTAAAACGACATAAGATTCAAGGCGCTGCTGTTGCCGGGCGTGAGGACTAATCTGAACAACTTTCCTTCCCCTCAGCCATGATCAAGACCGAAGCCATTCAGAAATTTTTCCCATTCTTGTCTTGGCCTAGACTTACCAGCGGGATGCTGCGAAGTGATGCATCTGCCGCCCTGACAGGCGCTATCGTGGTGCTTCCGCAGGCCATTGCATTTGCAGCCATTGCAGGACTACCACCGCAATACGGTCTGTATGCCGCAATGATTCCTGCGATCATCGGTGCATTGTGGGGCTCGAGCTGGCATATGGTGACCGGCCCTACAACTGCCATATCCATTGCGGTATTTGCCTCCATCAGTGCCTTGGCCGCTCCCGGTAGCGCTGAATTTGTCACCCTGGCCATTACCTTGACCTTTTTGGTTGGCCTGATCCAGTTCATCATGGGTGCAGCAGGGTTGGGCGCGCTGGTCAACTTCATTTCGCACACAGTCATCATTGGCTTTACAGCCGGCGCGGCCTGTCTGATTGCAGCCAGCCAGTTGGGGCAATTCCTTGGAATGGATATCCCGCGCGGCATGGCTTTCCACAATGTACTGATTCATACAGCCACTCATCTCAGCAGTTCCAATGGATGGGTTGTTCTGGTCAGCGTAGTCACCCTACTGTCTGGTTTGGTGGCGCGTCGCTATTTACCCAAATTCCCTTACATGATCATGGCGATGGTGGTGGGTACGCTGGTCGCGCTCTTGCTCAATCTCACCCTGGGCCAGGAGCGCAGCGGCATTTCGACCGTTGGCATCATCCGTACCGCCCTGCCGCCCCTGAGCGCGCCAGACCTTTCTTTGAGCGCCATCAGTGCGGTCTTACTGCCAGCCTTTATTGTGTCCATGCTGGCGCTGACCGAAGCTGTTGCCATTGCCCGTTCGATTGCCAACCTCTCAGGCCAGCGCATCCACAACAATCAGGAATTCATTGGCCAAGGTTTGGCCAATCTGGTGGGAAGCTTTTTCTCAGCTTACACCGCATGCGGCTCGTTCAATCGCAGCGGCCTGAACTATGCCTCTGGCGCTGCCTCACCGATGTCGGCCATTTTTTCAGCAATTTTCCTGATCGTTATTTCCATGTTTGCCGCACCCCTGGTCGCCTACATTCCAGTGCCGGCGATTGCGGCCATCCTGTTCATAGTGGCCGCCTCCCTGATCAATGTCCACCAGGTCACCCACATTCTCTTGCGCCAACCTCAGGAGCGGATTGTTTTCCTGATGACCTTTATCGGAACCCTGGTTGACCTTGAACGTGGCCTTTTGCTGGGCATTCTGACCTCGCTGTTTTTCTACCTGTTTCGGACATCGCAGCCACCGATTGAGGAAAAAACACCTGAGAAGTTGAGCTCGGGACAAACACCCAACAGCTTGATCACGGCCACGCCGCTCACCCCGATCTGCCCGCAGGCGGCCTTGCTGGAGTTGCGCGGCTCTATCTATTTTGGTGCGGTCGGCCATGTGCGCCATCACCTCAACACGGTGGACGCGGTCGACCCACGACGCAAATGGGTGCTGCTGCTGGCGCGCCGAGTGAACTTCATCGATTTTGCGGGCGCTGAATTGCTGGGCGAAGAAGCCAAGCGCCGGCGCGACATGGGTGGGGGGCTGTTTATTGTTGGCGCACCGCCCCAGGTGCACAGGTCCATCGAACAGGCCGAGCAGATCAACGAGATTGGCCTCAAACGCATAGTGACCCATAAGAGCGATGCGATAGCCGCGCTTTATCCACAGCTTGACAGCGAGGTTTGCCGTTACTGCACCCAGCGGGTTTTCCTGGAGTGCCAGCAATACCTGCCCAGTGGAGAGCCACGTCCTGCCGACACGCCCAGCCAGGCGGGCATCAGCACCTGAGCCGACCTCAAATACCCTACCCACATAGGTTATGATTTCTAATCCCTACAGGCTATGGCCGAGTGAGCTGAAGAGCACAAGAATATCCCTTCGTAGTAAGGGGCTTGTACCGACCTCTAGTGACCGCCCCAGTTGGCGCTAACCGCGCCAGCGTCAACCATGGAGACAAGCATGAATTTCGACAAAGAATATGACGCATCCGGACTGTCTTGCCCGCTGCCCATCGTCAAAACCAAAAAGGCTCTGGCGGACATGAGTTCGGGCCAGATACTGCGCGTGATGGCCACTGACCCCGGTTCGGTGTGCGATATGGCCGCCTTTGCCGAGCAAACCGGCCACGCCCTGATGGGACAAGGCGAAGAAAACGGCAAATACATTTTTTTCCTGCGCAAGGCCTAAGCCTTTGGCCGCAGATTTCAAGGAAACATCATGAGCAAAAAAATGGCCCTGATCGCATCCAAGGGCACGCTGGATATGGCTTACCCGCCCTTTATTTTGGGCTCCACTGCGGCCGCCCTGGGCTGGGAAGTGCAGATTTTCTTCACCTTTTATGGCCTGCAACTGCTACGCAAAGACTTGAGTTCGGTCAAGGTCAGCCCCCTGGCCAACCCGGCCATGCCCATGCCAGTGCCCATGCCGGTGGCAGTGCAGATGTTGCCAGGCATGGAGTCCATGGCCACCATGATGATGAAGCAGAAAATCAAGTCCAAGGGCGTGGCCTCGCTGGAGGAACTGCGCGACCTGAGCCTGGAAGCCGATGTCAAGTTCATTGCCTGCCAGATGACGGTAGACCTTTTTGACTTTGACAAAAAAGACTTCATCGACGGCCTGGAGTTCGGTGGTGCTGCCACTTTCATGAACTTCGCAGGCGAATCCGACGTCTCGCTCTTTATCTGAGACAGCTTCAAGCACCCTCAGAGATTACGAACTTGATCATCTGGGTGACGAGCAGTAACTAAAATCAGCTAATCTCATTTTTCCTAGAGGCGATCGATGGAAAACAGTGCTGCCAATCTGGCCAATCTGGTTGTCTGGGGTGGCTTTGCCCTGGCCCTGATCTTTGGTTTTGTCGCCAGCAAAACCAATTTCTGCACCATGGGCGCATTGTCCGATGTGGTCAATATGGAGCACTGGGGCCGCATGCGCATGTGGTTGCTGACCATTGCTGTGGCCGTGTTGGGTACCAGCATGCTGGTCTACAGCGGCCAGATCGATACCGCCAAGTCGATCTACCAACGCCCCCAACTGTCCTGGCTGTCGCTGATTGTGGGCGGCTTGTTATTCGGAGTAGGCATGACCATGGCCGGTGGCTGTGCCAACCGCAACCTGATTCGGGTGGGTGCAGGCAGCGTGCGCTCGCTGGTGGTGCTGGTGTTCATGGCGATCTCGGCCTACATGACCCTCAAAGGCCTGTTTGGCCAATTACGCGCCAGCCTGCTGGACCCGGTGGTGCTTGACCTCTCCCCCCTGGGCATGAAAACCCAAAGCCTGGCGGACCTGCTCAGCAGTGCTGCGGGTATACCGGCCAAATCGGCCCTGCTGGTGGTGGCGCTGGTGTTGTCGCTTGGGCTGGCTGCCTTCGCCTTCAAAGACAAGCGTTTTCGCGGCAACACCATGCAGTGGGTCGGCGCCCTGATGCTGGGACTGCTGGTGGTGGCCGCCTGGTACCTGAGCGGTCATATTGGCTTTGCCGAAAACCCGGACACGCTGGAGATGAGCTACTTCGCCACCAACACCCGGACCATCGAATCCTTCAGCTTTGTGGCTCCCACCGCCTTCAGCCTGGAGCTGCTGATGCTGTGGACCGACAAGTCCTTGCGCATCACCTTTGGCATTGCGGCGGCACTGGGCATTGTGCTGGGCTCGCTGGTCCATGCCCTGAGCCACAAGACTTTCCGCTGGGAGGGCTTTGCCAATCTGGAGGATCTGCGTAACCAGTTGGTGGGCGCCATGCTGATGGGCTTTGGGGGTGTGACCGCCATGGGCTGCACGGTGGGCCAGGGCATCACCGGGGTGTCTACCCTGGCCATCGGCTCCTTCATTGCACTGGGCAGCATCATCGTTGGCTGTGTGGCCATGCTGAAGTGGCAGAACCGCGACTGAAGGCTGTGACGCCTACCTGACCCAACTAGCCCCCGCCGCGCTGGGTGTAGAGGTCAAACCGCTTCATGAACGCCATGCGCTGGCTATCGTCCAGGCCCTGAAACCGAAAGCAGACTTGCAGCCGTGGCAAGCGAATAGCGCCAATGCTGCGTTGCGCTAGGACCTTCCAATGCAAGCCCAAAGAACCACTTCCAATTTGCACTTGCGCTTCAGAGCTAAGCAGTTGCAGCGGATGATCTCCCACTGCCCGAGGTAGCCACATCAGCCATTCGGCCTCGGTGCACGCCATGTCACGATCAAAATGCTGCGGGTATTCAGACTGCATGGAGCAAGCGCTGTAAAGGGCATCAACCGCCAGCCACCGGGGGCCATACAGCCAGCACATCACCTTCATGAAGCTGCTGGTCAATTCTTTTTTGGGGCTCGACATAGTGCCCATTGACCAGGACCAAGTGAATCAATTTGGGGGGCATATTGTAGGAATCAATAACCTGGCTGATGGTTGCCCCTTCCTTGAGTTCACAAACCACCGCATTGCCCTCACGGCCCTGCGAGGGCAAGTAATCGGTCAGCCCTGCGAACAATTTGAGGGTGATCTGCATAGCTGATATTCGTCTCTCAGGATTGGAATTGCATGCAATTCTCAGCGCCGTCGCGTATCAGCAGCCCCACTCCAAGCATTCTGTCCTTGCCCACATGCCAGGTAAGCCATCGTCAGTTGGGTGGGGTCGCGCATCAGCACATCTTTCCATTCTCCCAACTTGACCTGCCCTTCGACCAAACCACGCATCACGCCCACATTCTCAGTCATACCCACAGAGTTAGTCCCCACCAACTTGTCGCCATCAAACTGCAAGCTCAGATGTTGCTTGCCGTTAGGGTCATTGAGTTGGGCTTGTTGACCGCCCGGCACACCCTCCCAATTACCAAAACTGGTGGAAATCAATCCCAAGGTATCGAGTACGTTGATTTGGGTCACCCCCTTCAATTCAGCGGGTTGCCCCACCATGTTGAGCGCCGCCACCCGTGCCTGCTCGGCGGCATTGGGCTGAATGGCACTGACAATAGTTTTGCCGGAGACTTTGTCGAACGCTTCAGCGCAATCCCCCGCAGCGTAAATCCCTTCCATATTGGTCTGCATGTGGGCGTCTGTCAGCACACCCTGCAAGCAAGACAAGCCCGAGTTTTCCAAGAAACCAATGCTAGGCTTGACGCCAGCAGCAATAATGATCAGATCTGCAGCTTGATGAAGCCCGTTGGATAAACGGGCCCTGAGCGGGGCGTAGGTTTCTATCGCTTCCAGCCGCGTACCGGTATATACCTTGACGCCTTTGGCCTCGCACCAGTCACGAATCATGCCACCGGCCACCGGTCCCATCATGCGCGGCACCATACGGTCACCCATTTCAACAACCGTCAATTCCACCCCACGGGCAGCCAGGGATTCCATGATGATGCAGCCGATAAAACCGGCACCGAGCTGCAACACACGTGCGCCAGGTTTGGCGAGTTCCATAATTTTTCGAGCATCATCAAGGGTCCAACAGTGGTGCACCCCCGCACAATCGACCCCAGGGATAGGCGGACGTACCGGCGTGGAGCCGGTTGCGATCAGCAATCGATCAAAACTGAGTTGCTGTCCGTTATCCAGCATCACCAATCGCTTGTTGGCGTCTAGACTTTTAGCCCTGGCTTGAACCAACTGAATATGTTGATTGGCATAGTGGTTCAAGCCTTTGCGCAACCAGGTACCCCTTTCCGGGATATTACCCATCAGCAGATAGGGTATGGCCATGCGCGAATAAGGCGCCTCCTTTTCATCACCCACAAGTGTGATGGCATCTGCTGGTGCGTGCTTGCGAATGGTTTCGGCAGCAATCACGCCGGCGGGACCAGCCCCAAGAATCACATGGTGCATAGCAATCTCCTAAAAAAACAGCGGCCCCGACGGCCGCTGTTGAGCTTGTCACCCGGTTATGGCAAGTAGGCGATGCCAGCGACCAGGCTAGTCAAGGGGCGCGGCTTAGAGCCCCAGTCGTTTCTTGGTTGCAGCGGTTGGCCTGCCTTCTGAATCCCAACCACGCACCTCGTAATAGTGAGGAAGCATCTTGCCAAGGTCGTTGACCCGACCCTTGGCCGGTCCAGTTTTAGCGGCCTCTGTGAGCAGTCGCTTGGGAAGGGAATCGTCCTTGGCGGTCAAGCCAGCACGGTTGTTGAACTCACGCTCCATGTTCCAAATGCGTTCGCCAATTTTTTCCAGTTCCTCGGTGGTGTATTCGTCACCGCATGCAGCAGCAACCTGAGGTGCCACATCCGCCAGGCCCCAGGCAAAGCTGGTGAAAATGCAGACACCGGCTGAATCAAAGGCGGCTGTCGCATCTTGGAACGCTTTGACCAGTTCGGGTTTGCCATCTGTGGCCAACGGATCGGTCTTCACCGGAATCCCCAGAATCTCAGAAGCAACGGTGTAGCCGCGCAAATGGCAGGCGCCCCGGTTGGAGGTGGCATAGGCCAATCCGATGCCCTGGATGCCCCGGCCATCGTAAGCAGGAAACTCCTGCCCCTTGACACTCATAGACAAATCTGGATGGCCGTATTTGGCCGTTAGACGCTTGGATCCCTGGCCAATCTCTTTGCCAAAACCCTCACCCTTACCAGTGACCTCGGCAAAGTAGGCCAGTGCCTGGGCAGAGCCGAAGGGAGCTTCAATGCCCAACTGCTCCTTGGTCAGCACCCCCATCTCATAGAGTTCCATGACAGCACCCACCGTGGCACCAAAGCTGATGGGATCAAAACCATATTCATTGCAAAGCAAGTTGGCATATTGCAGGGCCTCCAGGTCGTTCACGCCATTGGCAGCGCCAAGAGCCCATGCAGCTTCGTACTCCAGACCGCCTGAGGCACCTCGGTATTGGGGTTTGGTCGCAATGGTGAAATGGTTTTCATCCATTTTGCTGATGCGGCCACAGGCAATGGTGCAACCAAAGCAGGCCTGATTGGTCACCAGATGCTTTTTGCCATCGGTCTTGCGAGGCGTGGCCATAGCTTCGGCCGAAATATCCTTGGCCCCATCAAATTGCACATCCTGGTGGTTACGGGTAGGCAGCGCACCCACCTCGTTGATGACGTTCATCAACACCTGAGTGCCGTAGGTAGGCAGCCCAGAGCCAGTGACCGCGTTATCAGCAAGAATTTTCTTTTTCTCAGCTACGGCTTTCATGAACTTCTTGGGATCGCGCACGGTACTGACGCCTTTGGTACCACGCACTGCAATAGCTTTGAGGTTTTTGCTGCCCGCCACAGCCCCCACGCCTGATCGGCCTGCTGCACGGTGAAGGTCATTGACCACAGCCGCAAAAAGCACCTGGTTTTCTCCGGCCTGTCCGATGCTGGAGATACGCAACAGGGGATCCTGATGACCCTTTTTGAGCATCTCTTCTGTCTGCCAAACACTCTTGCCCCACAGGTGGCTCGCATCACGAAGCTCGGCGGTGTCATCGTTGATGTAGAGGTAAACCGGCTTGGGCGACTTCCCCTCAAAGATCACCATATCCCAGCCAGCCATACGCAATTCAGCGCCCCAATAGCCCCCTGAATTGGAGCAGGCAATGGCTCCGGTCAAGGGGCCTTTGGTGATCACGGTGTAACGGCCACCGGTGGATGCCATGGTGCCGGTCAAGGGGCCGGTAGCCCAGATCAGCTTGTTGGCGGGCGAAAGAGGATCGACCTTGGCATCCACTTCTTCGACCAGGTATTTGGTGCCAAGGCCACGCGAGCCCAGATAGCTGCGCGCCCAATCCATGTTGAGCGGCTCAGATTTCACGCTGCCTTGGGTCAGGTTGACGCGGAGAATTTTTCCAGACCATGCCATGATGTTTCTCCTTAAGCTGCCGAGGGTTGATTGCCGAGCTTGTTGGCCCACTGTTCCATCTTGCCAAGGCCTGTCCAGTTGGCGTCGATAAAGGTGATCGCACCCGTAGGGCAGGCCTCGGCACAGGCAGGCTCGCCGCCGCACAGATCGCATTTCTGCACCTTGCCGGTTTCCTGCACATAGTTCACTGTGCCAAACGGACAGGCGATGGTGCAGACCTTGCAGCCCACACAGGTGGATTCATTCACCACCTTGGCGCCAGTGGCGGCGTCTACGGTGATCGCCTCCACCGGGCAGGCATGCAAGCACCAGGCCTCGTCGCACTGGGTGCAGGTGTAAGGGACTTTTTTGCCGGTATGGTGGAAATCAAAGACCTTGATACGCGACTTGGCAGTGGCAAAGGTGCCGTAGTTCTCAAATGAACAAGCCATTTCACACTGCAGGCACCCGGTGCATTTGTCCGGATTGATGTGCAAGACTTTCTGCATAGCGCTCTCCACAAAGATGGATCGGGGGTGGAGCACAAGGCGGGGCCTTCATGCTAGGCACATGATCGCACTGCCAGCCACAGGCGAGTAGTCGGGGAAAACCCTTGATCTTCAGCAAGTCTCAAAGCCCCCCGGGGTAGCTCCTGCTTGCTTCTGCCTGGTGAGAGCGAAGGACAACAATGCTCAAAAAAGGCTGCGCCAGTTCATTGGCCCGCGTTGGGAAAGAAGAGTTGCTCACCGCCAATCTTGTAATTGGCGATGACCGCCTGCCCATCGCTTGAAATGACCCAGTCGACAAATTTTTGTGCCAGCGCGGCTTTCACATGTGGGTGTCTGGCTGGGTTGACCACCATCACGCCGTACTGGTTAAAGAGTCGCTGGTCGCCGTGTACCAGGATGGCCAGCTCAGCCCGGTTCTTGAAATTGAGCCAGGTGCCGCGGTCGGCCAGCACATAAGCATGGCTGCTGGCCGCAATATTGAGCGCCGGTCCCATGCCGCAACCACAAGCCCGGTAGCCCTTGCCCGTCTTGTCGCTCAGGCCAGCCATTTTCCAGAAACGCAGCTCGGCGGCGTGGGTGCCGCTCTTGTCGCCCCGCGAGATAAAGGGTGCATTGGCTGCACCGATTTTCTTCAGTCCGAGCACAATGTCTTGGCCGCGCACGCCGGCTGGGTCAGCCTTGGGGCCGATCAGCACAAAGTCGTTGTACATCACCGGCAGAC
>JAFMJA010000043.1 GCA_017853735.1 Burkholderiaceae bacterium
CGATGCCGAGCGGGGCGCAGTGGTCAAGGCCTATGTGGTGCTGACCCAGGCGGCGCAGGATGAGCGCGGTGAGGAGCCGATTTCGCGTGAGCAGTGGGAAACCCGGCTCATGATCGACCTGCAGCGCCATGTCAAGGGCAAGCTTGCCCCCTATGAGTACCCCAAGGAAATCGAATTCGTCGACGCCCTGCCCATGACCACCACTGGCAAGGTGCAGCGACGGGTGCTGCGCGAGCGTGAACTTGAGCGTGCCCAGCGAGAAGCTTGACCTGCAGTCTTGCTCTAAACTTGCGCATCTTGTTTTTTTGCACCCTCAGAGGCTTTTTTCATGGATACGGTACAACTTGGCCACAGCGACCTGCAAGTCACGCCCATTTGCCTGGGCACCATGACCTTTGGCGAACAGGTGAGCGAGGCAGATTCCCATGCCATTCTTGATCGCTCTCTGGAACTGGGCATCAATTTCATCGACACCTCCGAGGTTTATTCGGTGCCCACCAAGGCTGAAACTTTCAATATCACCGAGAAGATCATTGGCAGCTGGTTCGCCAAACGACCCGCTGCACGCCAGCAGCTGCTGGTGGCCACCAAAGTGGCTGGTCCCGCACGGGGCATGCCCTGGATTCGCAATGCCAGCCCGGATCTAACGCCAGAAGATATTGAGGCGGCCTGCAATGGCAGTCTGAAACGCATGGGCATCGAGGTGATTGATCTCTACCAGATCCACTGGCCGGTGCGGCATGTCCCTGCCTTTGGGGCGCTTTATTACGATCCCGGCAAGGACAACCCCGAACTCACATCGATCCATGCCCAGCTCGAGGCCATGCAAAAGCTTGTCAAGGCCGGCAAAGTGCGCGCCATCGGGCTGTCCAACGAAACACCTTATGGCGTTCATGAGTTTGTCCGACTGGCTGAACAGTACGGCCTGCCCCGGGTGGCCTCGGTTCAGAACGGTTACTGCCTGACCAACCGCTCGGTGGAAAACGGTCTGGATGAAACCCTGCATCGGCTGGAGGTTTCCTTGCTGGCTTACTCGCCACTGAGCTTTGGTCTGTTGACTGGCAAATACGACCATGGCGGCACCACTGGCCCTGCCGCGCCCATGGAGGGGCGCATTGCGAAGTATGAGTCGGTGCGCCGCCAGCGCTGGGGGCGCCCGGAGGCGCTGGTGGCAGCGCGGCGTTACAACGCGCTGGCACGCCAGCATGGGCTGACGCCCACCCAGATGGCGCTGGCCTTCTGCTACACCAAATGGTTGGTGGCCAGCACCATCATTGGAGTGACCAGCGTGGCGCAGCTGGACGAGGATGTCAGGGTCTGGGGTACCACCCTGTCGCCTGAGTTGCTGCAAGCGATCGACCAGATCCGTTGGGAAGAGCGCGATCCATCCCAGTAGGTCTTTGCCAGATCTGCGCTCAATTGACGCTGGGCAGCCAGGTGACCAGTTGAGGAAAGATGATCAGCAGGCCTACCGCCACCACCTGCAGGATCATGAACTGCACCATGCCTGCGTAGATATCCTTGAGTTCCCACTGGGGCACCACCCCCTTAAGAAAATAGGCCGAAAGTGCCACCGGTGGTGAGAGCCAGGCGGTTTGCAGCGTGACCGCCACCAGGGTGCAGAACCAGATCAAATCGATGCCGGCCGCCTGCACGATCGGCAACACAATCGGCACCACAATCAGCACGATGGGTACCCATTCCAGGGGCCAGCCCAGTACAAAGATCAGACCCAGAATGATGATCAGCATCAGGGTGGGTGGCAGCGATAGACCCAGCAGCAGATTGGCCAGGAATTCGGCGCTGCCCAGACGGGAAAACACCGAGCCAAAAAGGTTGGAGGCGGTGACCAGCATCAGGATCATGCTCGACACCTCCAGGGTCTGGTAGGCTGACTTTTTGATCTTGGCCAGCGACAGCCCGCCAGAAGCGGTGGTCAGCAGAAACACTGCGGCACATCCCACTGCGCCCGCATCGGTGGGTGTGGCAATGCCCAACAGAATCACACCCAGGGTGGACAGGATGACCACAATCACCGGCAACACACCAATGGCCAGATCCTTCACCACCGGCCCCAGGGACTTGGGACGCATCTCCGGTGGCAAGGCCGGGCCTAGGGCGGGGTTGATCCAGCAACGCACCAGGCACCACACGGTGAAGATGGTGGACAGCAACAGGCCGGGAATGACCGCTGCGGCAAACAGATCGGTGGCAGGCACACCCACCACCGGGCCCATCACAATCAACATGACCGAGGGTGGGATCAGGATGCCCAGGGTGCCTCCGGCGGCAATGGCGCCTGCGCTCATCTTGACGTCGTAGCCGCTCTTGATCATCGAAGGCGCAGCCATCACGCCCAGCAGGGTGACCGAGGAGCCCACAATGCCAGTCGCGGCGGCAAAAATGGTGGCAGTGATCAGCACCGCCAGGTAGAGCGAGCCGCGCAGCCCGGACAGCAACTGCTGGATGCCGGTGAAGAGGCGCTCCATGATGCCCGACTGCTCCAGCAAAAATCCCATGAACAGAAAGAAGGGAATGCTGGCCAGAACGGTGTCCTTCATGACCGAGAAGGTTTGCAGCACGGCCAGGTCAAAGACCACTGGGCCCAGCGCAATGAAGCCGGTGCCCAGGGCCATCGCGCCCAGGGTAAAGGCAATCGGAAAGCCGATAAAGATGGCCACAAACAACAGGGCCAGGGCCAGCAGGCCGAGGATTTCTTGGCTCATGTCATGACCTTGTCTTCTTGAAGTGGCACTGAAGTGTCAGCCCACTCACCGGTCAGTGCCGCATGAAGGCTTTTGCACATCTCGGAAATTCCCTGGATCGCCAGCAGCAGACCGGTCAGGGGCATGACCGCCTTGAACGGCCAGGCCAGAGGCATCCAGGGGCTGCTGACAAAGCGCTCGCCTGTGCTGAAGGACTTGTAGAAATAACCCCAGCCAGTCCAGAGAAATACCAGGACCAGGGGAAGAAACATCACCAGATAGCAGCCCACATCTACCCAGCCCTGTTGCCGGGGTGTCCAGTTGGCATACAGCGAATCCGTTCGGATATGGCCTTTGCGCTGCAGGGTATAGGCTGCACCCAACATGAAAAAGCTGCCGTACAGCATGAAAGTCATGTCGTAGGCCCACAGGGTTGGCGCATTGAAGACATAGCGCGCAACCACCTCGTAAGTCAGGCCCAAGACCATGGGAACGATCAGCCAGGCCGCGATGCGCCCCGACCAGATGGCGATGGGGTCGAGCCAGCCCGCAACCCGGAGCAATAAGTACTTTTCTTGGTTCATGTCCTTGCGCGCTGGCCCAGCCGTGCCGTGTGGATGCACGGCACGGGCAGGCAGCACCATTTACTTGTTAGGAGAATCTACACCCAGGTTGTAGTACAGGCCGTTGATCTTGGTCCAGTACGGCACCACCAGCTTGCCGAATTCGCGTTGCGAGGTGAGCACTTCCTTGAACAAGGGGTTGCGGTTGGCTTCACGGTCATAGACCACATTGGTGGCTTTCATGAAGGCCGCAAAAAACTCCTTGGGTGTGTCATGCACCGTGACCTTGTGATCTTTCTGCAACTTTTCCAGGGCTAATGCATTGCGTTGCACATTGAAGGTGTAGGTTTCGGCAATGGTGGCCATCACTGCGCCCTCGACCACTGCCTTGAGGTCGGCCGGCAGCCTGTTCCAGGTATTGCGGTTCAGCAGCAACTCGCCCACATCGGTGGACTGGTGAAGACCTTGCAGGTAGTAGTGCTTGAACACATTGTGAAAGCCCAGGATCATGTCGTCGGCCGGGCCAATCCACTCGGCTGCGTCGATCACACCTCGCTGGGCTGCGGGCACGATTTCACCGCCGGGCATGGCCACTGCGTTGATGCCCATTTCCTTGAAGATCTCGCCGGTCAGTCCGGGTGGCGAGCGGTACTTCAGCTTTTTCATGTCGGCAATCGAGTTGATCGGGGCCTTGAACCAGCCAAAGGGGTCTGGTCCCATAGGTTGCATCATGAAGGGTTTGATATTGAGCTTCATCCCCTCGGTGAATAGCTTTTCGTACAGCGCATTGCCGCCGCCATGCATCAGCCAGGCCATGTGCGAGAGCTGGTCCATTCCCGTACCAGCGCCAGCGGCCGGGTTGGAAAACAGGGCAGCAGCACTGTTCTTGCCCGACCAGTAGTGGGTCCAGGCAAAGCCGCCATCGACCACGCCCTTGTCCACCGCATCGAGAATCTCGAACGCGTTGACTACAGCGCCATCAGGAAGAATTTCCATCTTGATGCGGCCGTTGGACATCTTGTCAACCCGATCGCCAAAGCGCTTCATCAGATCGAAGTAGATGCTGGCGGTGGGAACCGCCGTCTGGATCTTCATCCGCGTTACCTGCTGGGCTTGCCCCAGCGTTGCAAATCCAGTCAATGCCAGAGCACTGACTGCGACCATCAGTCGCCTGCTTAGTTTCAACATCGCTATCTCCTTGCTTGGTGCTATTGAAAAAAAAGGGCTTTCAGACCCCGCCTACCACTCTTCAAAATCATCTAGTGGATTCCCGCATCCTGGCGAATCATGTCCACTGCCTTCTCCGCCATCATGATCGCTGGCGCATTGGTATTGCCCGACACCAGTGTCGGCATGGCCGAGCAGTCGACAACGCGCAGGCCTTGCACTCCATGCACCCGCAGCCGGGTGTCCACCACTGCCAGCGGATCATGCCCCATTTTGCAAGTGCCGCTGGGATGGAAGATGGTCGCCCCATTGTTGCGACAGAAGGCCAGCAAGGCCTCGTCGCTGCTGTCCTGCGGACCGGGCTTGACCTCACGCTTCACATAGGCCTGCATGGCCGGAGCCTGCGCAATGGCACGGGCAGCTTTGACCGCAGCCACAGCGGTGCGCTGGTCGAGCTCGGTGCTCAGGTAGTTGGCCAGCATCTCAGGTGGCTCCAGGGGATCGGTTGACCGGATACGGATATGGCCGCGCGATTCGGGTCGCAGCTGGCAGACCGAGAGGGTGAAACCCGAGTAGGGGTGGACTTTGCCACCTGCCATGTCGGCCGACAGGGTGGCCACATGAAATTGAATGTCAGGACGGTCCGATTCTGGCAGGGCACGCATGAAGCAGCCGCCCTGATTGATGCCCACAGCCAGCGGGCCGGAGCGCAGCAGCAGCCATTGCAGGCCGATCTTTACCCGGCCCAGCCAGGAGTTGAGCTGGTCGTTGGTGGTAACCGGTCGTGCGCATTCGTAGGAAAGACGCATCTGCAGATGGTCCTGCAGGTTTTCGCCCACGCCTGGCAGGTGGTGGGCCACCTCGATCCCATGCCCCTGCAACAGCTCGGCCGGTCCGATGCCTGAGAGCTGCAGCAGCTGAGGCGACTGGATGGCGCCGGCAGACAGCAGCACTTCACCGCGGCAGCGGGCATGCTGCATCACGCCACCTTGCAGGTAGCGCACGCCCACTGCGCGTCGGCCTTGCAGGATCAATTGGCTGGCATGCGCCTGGGTCTCGATGCGCAGGTTGGATCGGCTGCGCGCAGGCTTGAGGTACGCGGTAGCTGCGCTGCAACGCAGCCCCTTGTGGGTGTTGAGCTGAAAGTAACCGGCGCCTTCCTGCTGGGCACCGTTGAAATCGTCGGTGCGCGCAATGCCACATTCCTGCGCGCCTGCAATGAAAGCCTCGATCAGCTCGTGTCGCGCGCCGATGTCGGCCACGCGCAGCGGCCCACTATCGCCGTGAAACGCATCGCCACCGCGCTGATTGCCTTCGGAGCGGATGAAGTAGGGCAGCACTTCATCAAAGCTCCAGCCGGCATTGCCCAGGCTGGCCCAATGGTCATAGTCTTCGCGCTGACCCCGGATGTAGATCAGGCCGTTGATGGCACTGCATCCGCCCAGCGTCTTGCCACGGGGCCAGTAGATCCGGCGTCCATTCATGTGCGGGTCGGGATCGGTATGAAAGCGCCAGTTGTAGGTCTCACTCCACATGGTCTTGCCATAGCCAATCGGCAGATGGATCCAGGGCGAGCGGTCTGGGGGTCCGGCTTCCAGCAGCAAGACCCGGGTGGAGGGGTTTTCACTCAGGCGAGCGGCCAGCACGCAGCCCGACGAGCCCGCGCCGACCACGATGTAATCGAATTCCTGATCCTGAGACATGGCCAAAGTGTGGGGCAAAGGGTTGAGTGATCGATGCAAAAATCGCGTTGCGTGAAGTTTAGGCTTAGAATTTTCGGAACGCAATGTTCCATTATTGGTGATTACCCTCATGCCCCGTACCAGCCGATTAGCAGCCCCGGCCGCCTCCGGTTCCTCTTCCGAGCGGAGTTTGCGCCTGTTGGCGCGGCTAGCTGAGGAGGGGCGGGCGCTGTCCCTGGCAGAACTGGCCAGCTACCTGGCGCTGCCCAAGGCGACGGCCCATCGGCTCTGCGCACAGCTATTGGAAACAGGGTTTATCGTGCGGGGTGTGGGCGAGCGCGAATTCGCGGTGGGCCCGGCACTACGCAAACTGGCGTTGGATACGCTCAACCATGACAGTGTGCGGGGTTTACGCCACGAGCTGCTGGCCGATCTGGTGGCTCAGGTTGGCGAGACCTGCAACCTGACCACGCTCGATGGCGCTGCCGTGCTCTATCTTGACCGGGTGGAGGCACCCTGGCCCTGGCGCCTGACGCTGGCCGTGGGCGAACATGTGCCGCTGCACTGCACCGCCAGCGGCAAGCTCTTTCTGGCCCTGATGCCCCCCGCGCAACGCGAGGCGCTGTTGGCGCAACTGAAGTTGCCGCGCATGACCGACAGCACCATCACCTCGGCGCGGGCATTGCGCGAGGAATGCCTGAAAATCGCCAGCGCTGGTTATGCGCTGGACCGCGAAGAATTCATCACGGGCCTGGTTGCGATTGCGGTACCTGTGCTGGACCAACAAGACCAGGTGCGTGCGGCGCTGGCCATCCACGCCCCGCGATCACGCCTGTCGCTCGAACAGGCGCAGTCGCGCTTGCCGGCCTTGCGCGCCGCTGCCAAACGCATGAGGAAACTGTTGTAAGGCGGTCAGGCTGGCAGGTCGAGCAATTTGAGCCGCTGCACCTTGCCCGAAGGCCCGCGGGGCAGTTCATCGACAAAGCGAAACACCTTGGGTGTTTTGTAGCGGCCCAAATGGTCCTGGCAAAACTCACGCAAGGCCGCTTCATCCACAGCTTGCTCGGGTCGAAGCACAATGCAGGCCATGATGTCCTGGCCATAGTGGCGGTCAGGAATGCCGACAGCTGCGGCATCAAGAACAGCGGGGTGCTGCAGCAAGGTCTCGTCGATCTCGCGCGGCGCAATGTTCTCGCCGCCCTTGATGATCAGTTCCTTGATGCGGCCAGTGACAAAGAAAAAGCCGTCAGGGTCTCGGTGTCCCAGGTCGCCGGTGCGCAACCAACCGTCGGGCGTGAAAGCGGCCTGGGTGGCCTCGGGGTTCTTGTAGTATCCCACCATCACATTGGGGCCTCGGATGGCGATTTCGCCGGTCTGGCCATCGGCCACCGGGCGCAATTCAGCGTCAATGACCCGTGCCTCGCAACCCGAGGCGCGACCGACGGCTCCGATCTTGCGCTGCGCAGGATCGAGCGGGTTGGAGAAGGAAGGGGCTACCGTCTCGGTCAGGCCCATAGTCTCGATGATCCCGATGCCGAACTTGCGCTCGAAGGCGCGCAAGTGCTCCGGCGGCAGTGCGGCCGAGGCCGAGCGGCAGAAGCGGATCCTGGTGGTCTGGTCGGGCGCGGGTGCCTCGCCTTCGAGCAGGTAGGAGATCATGGTGGGCACCACATTGATCCAGGTGCAGCCACAGCCTGTTGCCTGGGCCCAGAAGCGGGCCGCTGAAAACTTGGTTGGCATCGCCAGGCTGCCCCTATGGGCCAGGGGCGCCAGCATGGTCACCGCAAAGGCATTGATGTGGTAGAGCGGCAGCACCGCCAGCACCCGATCGCCCTCGACCAGGCCATGCTCTCGGCTGATGGCCTGGGCATTGGCGGCCAGGTTGGACTGAGTCAGCATCACGCCTTTGGGCTTGCCGGTGGTGCCCGAGGTGTACATCAGCAGCGCCAGGGCCAGCGGGTCTGGGGCCGGGGTCTGGGTTTCTTCTTGCGGCAGGTTGTCGCCATCGGGCGGGCAGACCCAAATGGCCACCGGGCGGTCGATATGAGCCAACAGCTTGCGCACAGATGCTTCCCACTCGGGGCTGGCGATGACCACCTTGCAGTCGGAATGATCCAGCACATAGCGCATCTGCTCGGGCTGCGACAGCAGATTGATCGGGTTGACGCACCAGCCGCCATACATGGCGCCCAGGAGCAAGCGCAGGGTGTTGAGCCCGTTGGGCATGACCAGGGCGATGGTGTCGCCTGGCTGGGCGCCAAGCGCAACCAGCTGGGTGGCCACCCGGCCACAGCTGCGCGCCAGCTCGCCATAGTGCAAGGGGTGATGGCCTTCGCCATCGGTGGCATAGACCGCATCTGGCTGCGCGCCGGCCTGCTGGTCGATCAGGGCACGGACCGTAGCGGTCATGTCTGTCCGTACTTGTCGAAGTAGGCGCCGAATATGGTCTGCTCGCTGGGGATGTTTTCCGCAATCGGTCGCGAGATGCGGGTGATATTGAGGTAGTGGCGGTAGTTCATGTTGTCAGAAAAATTGTTCTTGCCCCAGGTGCCGCATCCCATGGACAGTGAAAACGGCAGCCCGTTGTCAAAGCTGCCGCCGGTGGCGATGCAATGCGCCTGGTCGACGATCACACGCGAGACCGGCAGCGTCAGGCCCAATTGCACGGCGCGTTCGGGCAGGGTGCTGTGCAGACCGACCGAGTGACCAGCACCTTGGTAGGCATAGATGCGATCGACAATCTCGGCCGCATGGCTGAAATCCCTGGCCCGGTAGAGGGTCAGCACCGGGCAAAGCTTCTCGCCTGAGAAAGGATGGGCGGGGCCAAAGCCATCTTCCTCGACCAGCAGCATGGTGGGAGAACGACTGGCGATGTCGCGCAGACCGGCACGCTCGGCCACCACCGTGGCAGACTGCCCGGTGACTGCAGCTGAGAGCTTGCCCTCGGGCCACATCAGGGCTTGCAGCTGCGCTTTTTGTACAGCATCGAGCAGCACAGCGCCCCGAGTACAAAGGGCAGCTATGGCCTGCTCGCGCACCGCATCCACCAGCACCAGGCTGTTTTCGGAAGAGCAGCTGGTGGCGTTGTCAAAGGTCTTGGAGCGTAGCACCCGATCGGCAGCCTGCTCGATGTCGGCGGTTTCATCGATGATGCCGGCCACATTGCCCGCGCCCACCCCAAAGGCCGGCGTGCCAGAGGTGTAGGCGGCGCGCACATTGGCCTGCGATCCGGTGGCCACCACCAGATCGCACTGGCGCATCAGCTCCAGGGTGGCAGCCTTGCTCACCGGCGCGGGCAGCAGCTGCACCAGATCTCTTGGCGCGCCGATGCGATCAAACTGAGCATGGATGAATTCGAGCAGGCGCTGGCTGGTGGCCCAGCCCTTGGGCGAGGGCGCCACAATAACCGCATTGCGTCCCTTGAGTGCATTGATGATCTTGTTGGCCGGGGTGGCTGCTGGATTGGTGGAAGGTGTGACCGCACACACCACACCCACCGGCCGGGCGATTTCGGTCAGGCCTTTGGCCGGATCCTCGGCAATCACCCCCACCGACTTGGCGCCTTGCAGGTCGCGCAAGAGGCCAAAGGTTTTGCGGTAATTCTTGCGCACCTTGTCTTCGACATTGCCAATGCCGGTGTCAGCCACCGCCAATTCGGCCAGTTCGCGGTTGCGCTGCGGCTCGATGATGGCCCAGCCAGCAGCAGCCACCAGCTCATCGACACGTGACTGGTCGTAGCCGTTGGCGATGCGCTGAGCGGCACGGGCCCGTGCCAGGAGTTCGGCAACGGTTGCGACGACGTCCTCGGACTGCTGGGCGCTCATCTCAATTGATCTTGATATTGGCATCTTTGGCTAGCTTGGTCCATTTGGGAATCTCGGCATCGACAATCTTGCCCAATGCCTCTGGGGTTCCGCCAACACCCTCGCTGCCCTGAGCCAGCAATTTTTCGCGTACTGACGGGTCTGCCAAGACGGTGTTGATGGCGCGGTTGAGCTTGTCGATGATGGGCTTGGGTGTTTTGGCCGGCACAAACATGGCGTACCAGGAATCCACTTCGAAGTCAGGAATGCCCGCTTCCTGTGCAGTGGGAATGTCTGGAAAGGCCGCGCTGCGTTTCAGGGTGGAGACGGCCAGTGCCTTGAGCTTGCCACTCTTGACAAATTGCGCGGCAGCCGGAATCGAGACCCAGAGAAAGGGTACCTGACCGCCTATTACATCGGTGACAGCCGGTCCACCGCCGCGGTAGGGCACATGGGTCATCTGGATGCCCATGCGGATATTGAGCAGTTCACCAGCCAGATGACCGGGCGAGCCATTGCCTACTGATGCATAGGACAACATTCCTGGCTTGGACTTGGCCAGAGCGACCATCTCGGCCACTGTCTTGACCGGCACTTGCGGATTGGCCACCAGAATTTGCGGCAGGGATGCCACCATGCCTACTGGTTCGAAATCTCGCACCGTGTCAAAAGAAAGCTTGGCAAAAATCGCCGGGTTGATGGTGTGCGAACTCAGGGTGAAAAGCACGGTATAGCCATCGGGCGCTGCGCGCGAGACAATTTCAGTGCCCACCGAGCCGCCCGCACCGCCCTTGTTGTCGATGATCACTGGCTGCCCCAGCGCCTGCTGCATGGGCGTCTGCACAATCCGAGCGATCACATCGGTGCCGCCACCTGGCGGGTAAGGCACCAGAAAGCGGATTGGCTTGTCCGGGTAGCTGCCCGACTGGGCCATGGCCGCCCACGGTTGCACCAGGGCCAGCAGGGTGAGCGCTGCTGCAAGCAGGGGCTTGCGCAATGAGGATGTGTGTGTCATGAGTGTCTCCTTTGAGTTGCGATCAAACTTGGCGATGTGTTCTCGCCCCCCGAGAAATAGCCCAGCAGTTGGCTCGCATCACGCGCACAGGCGATCAACTGCTCGGACAAGGTACGGGCCTGAGCCCGCTGAAAACGGATGGATGGCACGCTGATGCCAATGGCGGCAACGGCCTGGCCACGCGCATTGAAGATCGGAGCGCCCAGGCCACAGACGCCCAGGCGCCATTCTTGCCGGTTTTCGGCCCAGCCGCGCGCACGGCTGCGCAGCAATTCGGCTTGCAGGGCTTCGATGTCGGTGAGGGTGTGCGGGGTGTGAGGCACCAGCTTGCCAAACAGGGCGCGCAAGGATGAGGCATCATGGCCGATAGCAGCCAGCAGCGCCTTGCCTGAAGCCACACAGTAAGCGGGGGCACGACCTCCGATACGTGAGTAGGCGGCCACCGGCAAGGGGCTGTCGAATTTGTCCAGGTAGATGATTTCAGTGCCTTCCAGCACGGTGAGGTGAATGGCTTCGCCGCTGGACTGCGCCAATTGGGCCAGCAGCGGATGGATCAGGGACTTCAGGTCCAGACCGTCTTCGACCAGTGCGCCGAGCTCAAACAGCCGCAGGCTGGGCCGGTAGGTGCTGGAACTGGTGTTCTGCTGGACCCAGCCGCATTCCACCAGGGTTTGCAAGGTTCGGTGCGCATTGCTGCGCGCCAGGCCAAAGGCTTGCGCAACTTCCACCAGGCGGCAGTCTCGTTGCTGGCGCGCCAGCCATTCCAGAACCGCCAGGCCTTTGGCCAGGGTTGAATCCATCGGTGTCCCAGATGTTCCAAATATTGGAACAAGATTTGAATAGTTGGAACAACTATAGCAGCCCGCCCATGGCTGTCAATCCGGCCGGTCCCGCTGATTCGGAGGGTTCACCGTATCAGCGCCGCTTGTGGCCTGCCAGCAAAGCGATCAGTTCAGCAAACACACTATTGCCTGCAGTCTGGCTCAGGTCCAGCGCCTGGCAGCGGCTGTAGTAGGGGCTGAGGTCCAGTCCCACCCCCAGGGCAAGCAGCTCAATCTCCCCTTGTTGCTCCAAACCTTGCACCACTTGCTGCAGATGGTTGTCCAGGTAAAAAGCATCATTGGCTAAGCTGGTGGCACTGTCCATCGGACAGCCGTCGGAAATAACGATCATCAGCTTGCGCCGCTCCTCGCGCTGGGCCAGCCGGCCACTGGCCCATTGCAAGGCTTCACCATCAATGCTCTCGCGAAACAGGTCGCTCTTGAGCAAGGCTGCCATGGCGTTGCGCGATTGCCGCCAGGGCGTGCGCGCATCCTTGAAGACGATGTGACAGAGCTCATTGAGCCGCCCTGGATGGGCCGGGCGACCAGCGCGTTGCCAGTCGCGCTGGGCTCGCCCGCCGTTCCAGCCCCCAGTGGTGAAACCCAGCACTTCGCTGGATACGCCAGCCAGCTCCAGGGCGCGCGCCAAGGTGTCGGCTAGTACCGCCACTGCCTGCTGGTGTTCACGCATCGATCCCGAGCAGTCGATCAGGATGCTCACCACACTGTCGGCCAGCGGTGTCTGGCGTTCCTGTCTGAACAGGCGCCGTTCGGTGGGCGAGCTGATCAACAAGGACAGCCGCCGGCCATCGACCAGGCCTTCCTCCAGCGCGCTGTCCCAGCCCTCCCGCTGCGGCCTGGCCAGCAGGGCGTGCAGGGCCCTGACCAGGCGCGGCAGATGGATATGCTGCGCCGCAATGTGTTGGTCGAGTTGCTCTCGCAGCTGCTGCAATTCGCCACTGCGGGCCAAGGCAGAGGCTGGTAGCTCCCGGTCATAGGCCCGGGTGAACACCTGGTAGCGGTCTTGGCTGCTTTCAAACACCCGGCTGCGCCCGGTGACGACACTGGCCATCTGTTCGGGCATGCTCTTGCCCACCTGCATCACCAGCCGAAACGCGGCGCGATCGATATCCTCGCCATCTTCCGTCAGGGTCTTGCTGTTCTCGACTTCCTCCGCGTTGGCCTCGAACATGTCGGCCACCCAACGGGCAATGTTCAGCGCATGCTCGGCATAGGCCCGCTGATCGTGCCGTTTTTGTCGCATGGCTGCCATGTCCACGCCGATCATCGGGCCAATCCCGGCCCGGGTGCTTTCCAGCAGGTCTTCAACTGCATGGGGCACTGGGGCCGCCAAGACTCGGGCGCGGCACATCTGGGTCACGCAAAAGAGCAGGATGCCGCGCGAGGTGTCCGCCAGCCCGGCCGCGACAAACGCCAGTGACCATTGCTCAAAGCTGTGCGCCAGGTTTTGCGCCAGACCAGGCATGGCCGTATCCGCCAGGGATTCGCAACGAATCTGCTCGAGCAGCTCGAAAACCAGATGTGGCACCGGCTCCTCGGGCATCAGTTGCTGATGCAAGTCGGCGTTCGAGCAGCTCAGCCGCAGGGCCAGCCCGTCGGCAGCACCGCGAAAGGTGAAGAAGTCGTCCTTGTCGACTTGCGGATGCAGATGTGGCGCAAATAGGGGTAGCAGCTTGCGTCCCCGATGCAGCCGCTGCCCTCTGAAGTGCAGGTCGGCCTGGCCGCTGAGCGCGCGGATGCTGGCCGCGCAGAGCTCTTCAATGCGCTGTTGCCGGCGGGCCTGATGCTGAACGCTAGTCATCGGTTCCCATCGGGCTGCAGCTCAGGCGCTGCCGCTTGGGTGCATGGCATAGGACTCATCGAGCTCGCGGGCAAAACAACGTTGGAAATATTCCGCTACCACCGGGCGCTCGGACTCATCGCACTTGTTGACGAAGGACAGGCGAAAGGCCTGGGCCGGGTCAGGAAAGATCTCCATATTCTCGGCCCAGGTGATCAGGGTACGCGGCGACATCAGGGTGGACAGATCGCCAGCTGCGAAGCCCTGACGGGTGAGCTCGGCCACTGCCCGCATCGATTCCAGCAGGGGTCGGCTGTCGGCCCCGGCCAAGGCCGGCACACGCGCGGTCACGATGGCAATTTCCTCCTCGCGCGGCAGGTAGTTCAGCGTGGCCACAATGTTCCAGCGGTCGATCTGCGCATGGTTGAGGCGCTGAGCGCCGTGGTACAGGCCATTGAAGTTGCCCTGGCCGAGGGTGTTGGAGGTGGCAAAGAG
>JAFMJA010000296.1 GCA_017853735.1 Burkholderiaceae bacterium
GCGCCAGGAGTTGAGGAAGAGAAAAACGATCAGGATGGTGAGAGCCGCACCCTCGATCAGCGTGCCGCGCACATTGCTGACAGCCACCCGGATCGGGCGAGAAAGATCTGTCACCGGTTCGAGCCGAACTCCTGGGGGCAGGGTAGGGCGCATTTCTGCAATGGTCTTGTTCAGGCCATCGATCACTCCGATGGTGTTTTCATCCTGCGCCTTCTGAACCGTCAGAAGCAAGGTGCGCTGGCCGTTGTACAAGGCAAGGCTTTCCAACTCCTGGGCGCCGTCATGGATATCGGCCAATTGACCCAGGCGGATCGGCACATTGCCCTTGCGGGCCACGATCATGTTTTGGAAATCTTCCGGTCGTTTCATGCGGGCATCGATCTGCACGATGCGCTCCTGCGTCAAGGAGCGGATGGCACCAACCGGCAGGTTCTGGTTCTCGCCACGGACTGCGGCAACAACCTGTTCAGCCGCAATGCCAAAGGCCTCCAGAGCCTGGGGTTTGAGGTAAATGTTGATTTCTCTTTTGGAGCCGCCCACCAGATTCACCTGGCCAACACCCCGAACATTCTCCAGGCGTTTTTTGAGCACCTGGTCAGCCCAATTGGTCAGTTCAATGGCTGAGAGCTGACGCGTTGGGGCTCCTGATTGACTTGACGCCTGCTGTTCAGGCCGAGCCGCTGTGTCAGGCAAGACAGCCAGCGACCAGATGGCACGATTGGCAGGATCAAAGCGAAGCACCCGGGGTTCCTTGACTTCATCACGGAAGGTCGGGCGGATGAGGCCGATCTTTTCGCGTACATCGTCTGCCGCCTTGCGGCCATTCACATACAACTGAAATTCAACAATCACCACCGACACCCCTTCGTAGCTGCGAGAGGTGAGTGCGTTGATGCCGGCAATGGAATTGACGCCTTCTTCGACCTTCTTGGTCACTTCGGTTTCGACAATTTCTGGTGAAGCGCCGGGATACTCGGTAGTGATCACCACAACCGGCATATCAATATTCGGAAACTGATCGATAGGAAGACGCTGGTAGGAAAAAGCGCCCAGCACCAGAAAGGCCAGCATGATCATGGTGGCAAAGACCGGATTGTGCAGACTGACGCGTGTGAACCACATAGGCTAGCGTGCTCCAGTGACGGTCATGCCGGATGTGGTGAATTGGACGGCAGTGCCTTCGCGCAAGATCCCCACATGGCCGCGAACCACCTGGGTGCTTTCCGGTACACCCTGTACCAGGACCATGGTTTCACCACCGGATTCGCCTCGCATCCCCAGGCTCACTTCGCGATTGACAATCCGATCCTGAACGATAGTTTGCACATAGGGCAGCGGCCTGTCGGTGCGCACCGCACTCACAGGCACTGCCATGCCATGACTTTTGCCGACCACGATCTGGCCTTGCGCAAACAAGCCATTGCGCAGATTGCCAGCACTCGCTTGCAGTCCCAGATAGACCAGCACTGCCCGGCTACCGGTTTGCACGCTTGGGCTGATCCGTAAAACTCGGGCTTCCAGCGGGTCGGGCAAGCCCTCGATTTCCAGGCTGGCGGTTTGGCCAACCCGCAGTTGGACTGCCTCGGCTGCGCTCAGGTTGGCCTCTACCTCGAGCCTGCTCAGATCCACAATTTCCAGGACCCGGGTGTCCACAGCCAATCGCTCCCCAGGCTGAGCCAGGCGCTGGGCCAACATGCCCGCGATGGGGGCACGCAGCTCGGTGTCCTCCAAGGCCTTGCGGGCCACATCCACAGCGGCCTGAGCAGCCAGCTGATTGGCCTGCGCCGATCGTAGATTGTTGTCCGAGATGCTCAGCGCTGCTTTTGAAATAAAGCCCTGTTCTACCAGAGCACGGTTGTCATCAAGCTGGCGCTTGGCAATATCCGCTTGGGCGCGCGCTGCATCTGCCTGTTGCTGATACTGGTGCAAACGTGCCTGCATTTCGGTCGGGTCAATGCGGGCCAGCAATTGCCCCGCCTGCACTCGGTCACCCTCGCGTACGCTCAGGCCTTGGAGCTCACCCGCGATGCGTACCTTGACAAATGCAGAGTTGAGCGCCTTCAGGGTTCCCGAGACTGGCTGTGTCAGGGTCAACTCGGTGGCTTGAATGGCTATCACGTCGCTGTTGGCGAGCTCAACCATGTTTTGGGCGCTTTGCTTTCCGGTGGCTGCAGTGTTTTGTCCCTGGGCTTGGCGCTTGCTCATAACCCGGTAAATGCCTGCTGAGAGCAAGGCAATCACCAACACTGCCAGAGCCCATTTCATCGAGCGCTTCATAGTGAAAATGCTTTCTGTGTAGAAGTTTGGTTTATGACGGGTACAGAACGGATGTTCTGAGGCCGGCACAGGCCGTGCAAAATGGTCTGCACCTGAAGGTCGAGGTAGGTTTCCGGCGCTAGCGTCTGTTGCTTGGCCGCAAGGGCTCCAAACGAGTGCTTCCAGGTAATGAGAAAAATCATCGGGGCCAGAACAGTAAAAACACCATAGTCCAGGTTTTCCAGCACGAATTCGCCGCGGTCCACCCCCCGCTTCAGGATTCGTCGAATCAGTTCCTGGCCCGGAATGAGCACCTCCTGCTGGTAAAAGGCGGCTAGTTCCGGAAAATTACTGGCCTCGCTCATGACCAGTTTGGTCAAGCCAGAGCTGGGGGTATTGCCTACCCTTTGCCACCACTGCTGCATGGCAAAGCGCAGCAGTTCTGGTGTGCTGCCCGAATAGGCCTCGAACTCTGCATTCCACATCGGAAAACGTCCAGCCAGGTTTTCCCTCACAACCGCCTTGAACAGGTCTTCTTTGGAGGGGAAGTAAAGGAAAAGCGTGCCCTTGGAAACGCCAGCGCGCCTGGCCACCTCATCGACCCGGGTGGCCGCAAAGCCTTTTTCCGTAAACAATTCAAGGGCAGCGGCCAGCAGCTCACCCGGTCGTGCCTGTTTGCGACGGCTACGACGGAGTATGGGTCTTGGATGGTTTGAATCGGAATTCGCCTGCACTGCAATTTAATGACTGATTGGTCAGTAAATTATAGGTCATAGGTGTAATCCCAGGGTTTGTTCCTCAACCGCTGACCCGTGTATGGCGGGAGTTTTGAACACCATCCCTAGGTATTCAGGCCAGAAAGTCTGGCATCCAGGGCTGATAGGCTTTGCCTGTGCTATTA
>JAFMJA010000297.1 GCA_017853735.1 Burkholderiaceae bacterium
GCGCGGCCCCGATGGCAATTGGTGGATAGTGTCTCAACGCACCCAAGTGCCTTCTGGATTGGGGTATCTGCTGGAAAACCGAATATCGATCTCGCGTCAGTTCCCGCAGGCTTTTGAGGCCATGCATGTGCAGCGCCTGGCCTCAACCTACCGCCGATTTATCGAGGCCCTCAAGCAGGCCAGCCCTGCTGGCGCCGATTCGCATATCGCCCTGCTCACGCCGGGCCCTTATAACGAAACCTATTTTGAGCATGCTTACCTGGCGCGCTATCTTGGTCTGACTCTGGTCGAGGGCGCAGACCTTCTGGTGCGCGACCAGCGCCTGTACCTCAAGACGATGCGCGGCCTGGAGCCGGTGCATGGTCTGCTCAAGCGATTGGACGATGAATTCATGGACCCGCTGGAATTGCGGGCTGACTCCACCCTGGGCGTGCCCGGCCTGTTGCAGGTGATCCGGGCTGGGCAGCTGACGGTCGCCAACGCCTTGGGGTCTGCCTTTCTGGAATCGAGCGCCCTGTTGGGTTTCCTGCCGGCCCTGGCACAACATGTGATCGGCGAGGAACTGCGCATGCCGGCGCTGCCCACCTGGTGGTGTGGGGAACAGGCGGTCATGCAGGATGCACTGGCCAGGCTGGGCAGCAGCGTGATCAAGCCCACCTTTACCGATCCGGTCAATGGATTTGAGGCTGTGCTGGGTGGTGGCCTGTCACCCAACGCCTTGAAGGAATGGGCAAAGCGCATCCAGCGGGATGGGGTTTCTCACACCCTACAGAGCTATCTACCACCTTCGCAGATGCCTACCTGGCGGGGCGACTGCATTGAGCCATGCTCGGTGATACTGCGCGTTTTCGCAGTCGCCCAGGGTCCGAAAGCTTGGCATGTGCTGCCCGGTGGTCTGGCCCGACTGGTCACCGCCCATGCTGGCATGGCCTCAATGCAGCGCGGTGGCAGCAGTGCCGACACCTGGGTCATGACCGATGGTGATATCGATCGGACCACCTTGCTTGCACCCCACCACAGCACCCCTGCGCTCACACAGCGCAAGCGTCTGGTCACCAGCCGGGCGGCCGAAAATCTGTTCTGGCTGGGACGCTACACCGAACGGTCTGAAAACAGTATCCGGCTGGCGCGGCTGATATTGGAAAGCCTGAACGGCCAGGACCCTTGTTCGCCGGCCCTGCTCGATTGGCTCAGCGATCTGGCGCACAACAATTCCCTGGTGCTGCCCAGCGTACCCGACGCCCGCATGGCGCGGCGGGTGTTCGAGCGCTCGCTCATCGCCAGCCTTGGCAGCAAGGAGTTGGCGGCCAGCGTTGGCTACAACCTGCGATCGCTCAAGCAGGCCGCAGCCGCAGTGCGCGAGCGCTTGTCACAGGAACACTGGAATGTAATCACCCAGGCTGAGGCGGAGTTGACCCATCGCTGTCAGAGCCACACCATCCACGGCGACTATTCGGCGACTTCGGCACTGCGCGTGCTGGAGACAGCCAGCGGCCACCTGGCTGCGATAACTGGCGCCCAGACTGATCGCATGACGCGCGATGATGGCTGGCGTTTGTTGTCGATTGGCCGGCATATCGAGCGGCTGAGCTTTCTGTCATCCGTGCTCGCCAAGGGGCTGCACAGCGGCGTAGTTCACGACCATGGCGGTTTTGAAGCAATGATCGCGCTGTTTGACAACACCATCACTTTCCATTCCCGTTACCAGCAAAGCCACGAAGTAGCAGCCCTGCTGGACCTGTTGGTGCTGGAACGCGACAACCCGCGCTCGCTGGGCTGGGTAGCCCAAACATTACGTAGCCGACTGGCCAGGCTGGCTGGTAGACATCCGGGTGAATTCGATGAATTGGCCATGTTGGTGCCCGATCCGCACCAATGGACGCTGGAGTCGGTATGCCAATTGAATGCTGACGGCAGCTATGCTGTGCTCGCCCAACTGTTGATGGCCTGCACGGAGTCAACCTGGCGTGTGTCGGACGAAATCAATCATCGTTATTTCACGCACACCACAGCCTACGGGCAAAGCCTGCTCACCTGATGGAACTGCGCATCACCCACGAGACCCGTTACGACTATGCGTCGGCTGTCGAGACTGCGCAGCACATGGCCTATCTGCAACCGGGGGATACGCTCTGTCAGACCGTGCTCAGCCACCAGCTGGAAGTCTTTCCGAAACCGGATCAGCTCAGCCGTGCCCTCGATCTCTACGGAAACTGGCGCTGTTTCTTTTCCCTGCCGGCACCGCATACCCAGCTGAGGATCGTCGCCACCAGCGAGGTCCGTACCTGCATACCCAAGGAAGTTGACAGCCACATCCCTTGGGAGGCCATACCCGAGTTGTTCCGCTACCAGGCCTCGGCCCGGTGGAACCCTGCTGCGGAATTTAGCTTTGCCTCAGCCCGCGCACCACGCCATCAAGAATTTGCAGCCTATGCCAAATCGAGTTTTCCCGCTGGCCGGCCAGCTCTGCTGGCTGCTTGCGACCTGATGCAACGCATTCACGCCGATTTCACCTATCAGGCCCAAAGCACCGAGGTTCATACCCCGCCTTTGCAAGCCCTGGCCCAGCGCAAAGGGGTATGTCAGGACTTTGCACATATCATGATTGCCTGTCTGCGCAGCGTCGGCTTGGCGGCCCGCTATGTCAGTGGCTATCTGCTGACCCAGGTGCCGCAGGGCCAGCCCCGACTGATTGGCAGTGACGCATCGCACGCCTGGGTGGCGGTTTTTATTCCAGACCTGGCACACGAACAGGAGCAAGGAGGTTGGTATCACCTTGATCCGACCAATGATCGCCACGGATGGTGTACACCAGGTGAAGATTATGTGGTACTTGCCACAGGCCGAGATTACACGGACGTCTCACCAATTCGCGGTGTCATACACGGCGGAGGCCAGCACACATTGTCGGTGGCGGTTACCGTACAGCCGCTGCTGGATAAGGCCAGCTTCGCGCACTCGGACAACTTGCCTGCGGCTGGTAATTCGCTCACGGGTTGACCATCACCAGTTTGCCCTTCACCTGGCGCGAGCCCATGCGCGCATAGGCCGCCTTGAGTTCTGCCATCGGCAGGGTCTGATCAATCACCGGCTTGATGCGACCTTGACCATACCAGTCCAGCAACTCGGCCATCATGGCCGCCTGGGCCTGGGGCTC
>JAFMJA010000298.1 GCA_017853735.1 Burkholderiaceae bacterium
ACTGTTTTCATGATCTAGATTATCCCTGCCCTGATGAACGCCTTGCTGTGACAAGGATTGTTCCTGTAGATTGCTTGCGGGCCTCGCACCGATTCTTGTCACTTCAACACAGAACGGCGGCTCAGCCGACTCTAGAGGAAGATTCTATTCATGCAGACATTGATGCGGCCACTGGCCCAGGGTAATCGACGCAAAAGCCAGTGGGTCGCCATCTTTTTGCTGCTCTTCGTGACGACAGCTTCCGCTGTCAGCATTGGTCGTCTTCGTGGCGCAGCCTGGCTGGGCCAGCCGATGGACCTGAGTGTGGCAGTCCAGGCCGACCCTGGCGAAAGCGCAGCCTCTTTTTGCTTTGAAGCGGAAGTCTTCCACGGAGATGTGCGCCAAGAAAGCGGCCGGGTCCGTGTCACCAGCCCGTCGGCTCAGGCTAACGGCTCAGCACTGCAGGTGAGGATTCAGTCTTTAGCTCCGGTGGATGAGCCGGTGGTGACGGTGCATTTGCGCGAGACCTGTGTGGCCAAGGTGGCACGCCGCTTTGTGCTCCTGGCGGAATTGTTGCCCGAGCCCTTGGCCCCGGCAGTGCCGGTGTTGCCACAGGCTGCAGCCCCTGCCTTGCCCGGCCCGGTGCAGGTGATGCCTGTGCCTGAGCGGCCGGCACTGGCCGCCTCGGTGCCGGCGCCTGCCACAGCCGAGCCCAAGGCCAGCCCGCCGCCCGCGCCAGCCAAACCGCGCCCCCGACGTGCGCCACCCGCGGCCAGTGAGGATCAAAAGCCAGCGCCTGCACCCAAGCCGCAAGTGGCCAAGCCGGCACCAGCGCCTGCGCCAGCCAAGCCGACCCTGAAGCTCGACCCGGTCGAGACGCTGCGCGAACGGGTCATGCAACTGGAGGCGGCGGCCTCCCAGGCGCCCGCGAGCGCCACGCCCGAAGAGGTGCAGCGGTTGCAGAAGCTGGAACAGAACCTGGAGTCACTGCTGGCATTGAGCGCCAAAAACGAACGCAGCTTGGCTGAGATGCGCGAAAAGCTCAGGCAGGCCGAGTCGGAAAAATACGATAACACCCTGGTTTATGCGCTGGCAGCCCTGTTGCTGGCTTCCCTGGGTGGGATGATCGCGTTGTGGTTGCGTCAGCGCCGCCTGGATGCCAGCAAGGACTGGTGGCAGGGTAGTGCCGGTTCACCTCCATCTTCACCCCCCTCGCCATCGCAACAGCCCAGCGGGCTGAAGGTGACTGCAGCAGCAAGTTCCTTGGCGGCAATCACCTCGTCGCAGGCAAGCGGCAAACCCGCCACCCCGCCCGTTGGAGCCAGTGCCTCTGTGGCAGCCGCTGCTGCACCAGATGTGGACCTGGATGACCTGCTTGGTGCAGAAGAGAACATGAAGCACGCCACACTAACAAAACCCGGCCGCCAGGGCAGTCCTGAAAACCGGATGTCCAGCGATCTGGCGCACACTGAAACTGCTGCTTCCAAACCCAGTCCTGCAACTGATGCGGCAGCGCAGACCGACTTTCCACCATTGACATCTGCGCCGTCCGCTCACGCACCCTCAGAGGATGAGGCCGATGCTGCTTCCGTTGCTTCTGCCTTGTCTGATTTTCCGGCTGCCGCTGAGGTGACCCTCGACCTGTCGCACCTGAGCCTCACGCCGACCGAGCCGCCGGCACAGGCGCCAGAGTCAGCGTCGCCGAGCGCGCCGCTGCTGGACTTTGACTTGCCTGGGCTGAAGAATCCGCAGTCCGACAAAAAAGCCTGAAGCCGCAAGCGAAGCTGCCTGCTAACGACGTACCTGCAGGGCGCCCGGGTTGACGATATTGGTGGGTGTGCCTTTGATGAAGTTAACTACATTGTCAAAGGCAGCGCCCAGGTACAGCTCGTAGCTTTCCTGCTCGACATAGCCGATATGCGGCGTGCAGATGCAGTTTTCCAGGCGCAGCAGGGCGTGCCCTTGCAAAATCGGCTCACTCTCAAACACATCTACTGCGGCCATGCCGGGACGTCCACGATTGAGCCCGCTGAGCAAGGCTTCCGGTTCCACCAACTCTGCGCGCGAGGTGTTGACAAACAGCGCGGTGGGCTTCATGCGCCCTAGGTCTTCATGGGTGACGATGCCCTGGGTGTTCTCATTGAGCCGCAGATGGACGCTGAGCACATCAGATTCAGAGAAAAAAGCTTCTCTGCTGGTGGCGGCCTGGTAGCCATCAGCCACAGCCTTGTCGCGGGAGGCCTGGCTGCCCCAGACCAGCACCTGCATGCCAAAGACCTGGCCGTAGCGTGCGATCAACTGCCCAATCTTGCCGTAGCCCCAGATGCCCAGGGTCTTTCCACGCAACACATTGCCCAAGCCAAAATTGGTGGGCATGGAAGCCGATTTGAGCCCAGACTGTTGCCACGCGCCATGCTTGAGATGGCTGATGTACTGCGGTAGGCGACGCATGGCTGCCATGATCAGGGTCCAGGTCAGTTCGGCCGGCGCCACTGGTGAGCCAGTACCCTCGGCCACCACCACACCGCGCTCGGAGCAGGCGGCCAGATCGATATGGCCGCCCACACGCCCGGTCTGGGCGATCAGCTTGAGGCGGGGAAGCTTGTTGATGAGCGCGCGCGAGATGTGGGTGCGTTCGCGGATCAGCACGATGATGTCGGCGTCCTTGAGCCGAACTGAAAGTTGGCCTAAACCCTTGACGGTGTTGGTGTACACCTTGGCGGAATAGGCCTCCAGTTTGCTGGCGCACTGAAGTTTTCGGACCGCATCTTGATAGTCATCCAGAATCACAATGTTCATGCCGCCATTGTGCCTTGCCCGAAGCCGATTTTCTGGATTACATGAGCATGGTGTTGCGGATCAGGCCCACCGCAAGCCCTTCGATTTCGAAAGGGTCACCCGGCTCGACGATGATGGTCTGATACTCCGGGTTTTCGGGATGCAGTTCGATCAGATGCTTGTTGCGGCGAAAGCGCTTGACGGTGACTTCGTCGCCCAGGCGTGCCACCACAATTTGGCCGTTCTTGGCTTCCTTGGTGGCCTGCACCGCCAGCAGGTCGCCATCCATGATGCCGGCATCCCGCATGGACATGCCACGCACCTTGAGCAGGTAGTCGGGCTTGCGCTGGAACAGGCTGCTTTCCACATAATAGGTCTGGTCGA
>JAFMJA010000044.1 GCA_017853735.1 Burkholderiaceae bacterium
CTGACTTTATTTGCACTATGTCCAATGCCCCGACTGCCGCCTTGCCTGACGCCCTTGGGGGGTTACCCTGGCGACGAAGACAAGGCGCGCGCCTTGTTTGCCACTCTCGATCAGAAGAAGACGCTGCCCGATTTTCTGGCTTCTGTAGCCGCCCTGAAAGCCCGGCCCGAGTCCAATGGAAAAATCGGCGTCGTGGGCTTTTGCTATGGCGGAGGCGTTGCCCACACTTTGGCCACCCGCCTGCCCGAGCTGGCTGCCGCTGTGCCCTTTTATGGCAACCATCCGCCGGCCGAAAGCGCGGCGAATGTTAAAGCGCCCTTGCTGATCCATTTTGCGGAAAAAGATGACCGCATCAACGCAGCCTGGCCCAAATACGAAGCGGCACTCAAAGCTGCGGCTATTCCTCATACAGCCCATACCTATGCAGGCACCCAACACGGCTTCAACAACGACACCACGCCACGCTTTGACGCGGCGGCAGCCCAGCTGGCCTGGGACCGGACCCTGGGATTTTTTGCCCAACATCTGATCGGGTAAGCGCCGACTTGTCTTGAGGGACGGTGTAGCCATTCGCGAAGCCAGCAACCGGCTGGGGATTTCTCGCAATACGGCCGAGGAGTACCTGGGGCAGCCCGTCCCGCCAGTACGTCTGTGCGTGCATCCGCGTGCGACGACCGAGTGTAATTATCAACAACCCTCATGACGATCGCGCAGCCTTACTGGCACCTACGGACACCTGAGGGTTCCTTTGAAAAACTTGGACAGCATCCTTGTGAGTTCGCGCCCTCCCAGCCAGCACCTGAGCGTTAGATTCTAGGCTCTAGCCGAGTGGGAAAACTTTCAGATACCGCCAAAGCACTTTTGATCAAGCTGGAAAGACCCCGTGCTCGTGCGGGTTTTCCCCAATTATCCAGGCAGCACTGACCGTTGACATAATTGTTTTAATAGTTTGACAATTAACGTAGGCGACATCAATTCCTGAAGCGCCTCAACTTCAACCAGTCGACAGGTGCCCCCATCATGTCCATCTTCCCGAAATCATCCCTTCGTGCTCTGGCCCAAACCACAGCCCGCAGCTTGCTACGCGGGGCCCTCCTGCCCGCGCTCTCCCTGGCCGTGCTGGCCACACCAGCGGCCTGGGCCCAGAAGTTCCCTTCCAAGCCTATCAAGATCGTGGTGCCCTACACACCTGGCACCGGCAGCGATGTGCTGGCGCGCACCATCGCTCAGAGCATCAGTGAGAAAACCGGGTTTTCGGTGCTGATCGAAAACCGCGAGGGTGCCGGCAGCCTGATTGGTACCATGGCAGTCGCCAAGGCCGCGCCCGATGGCTACACCCTTCTAATGGCCGCCAACACTCTAGCCATTCTGCCCAGCCAGTCCGCCAAACCGCCGTTTGACCCGGTCAAGGATTTCCAGCCCATCGTCAAGGTGGCCACCATCCCCTTCGTGCTCGCGGCCAACCCACAGGTCAAGGCCAACAATGCGCGTGAGCTGGTCGCCCTGGCAAAGGCCAACCCCGGCAAGCTGACATACGGAACGTCGGGCCCAGGCCCGGCGAAAAACCAGATGGAACTTCTCAAGCAGGCGGCGGGAGTAGACATCCTCGAAGTGCCCTACAAAAGTACGGCACAGGCCATGACCGATCTGATGAGTGGTGAGTTGTCGCTGTTCCCCTCGGTGCTCTCGGTGGCCTTGCCGCACATTCAGTCCGGGCGCATCAAAGCCCTGGCCCTGATCGATGTGAAACGCTCGTCCCAGGTGGGCGATCTACCCACCGTGGTCGAAGAGCTCAACATCCCCAACTACACGCCCACACCGGTCTGGTACGGCTTTGTCGCGCCCGCACTGACCCCGCCCGACGTAGTGCTCATCCTGGCCGATCTGATCCAGAACGCCATTAACACGCCCGAGGTGCGTACCAAACTCGCCACCCTGGGCGCACAGGTGACGCTAGCCGACAGCGTCCGCCTGGCGGCCGACATCAAGTCCGAATACCAAAGCTCGGCCGAACTGACCAAGAAGCTGGGCCTGGTCAAGTAAGGACGGCTGCCCATGCCCGCTTCTCGATTGCCGGCCTACAGCATCCCCGACCTACGCCGTCTGGCCCAGCGCAAGCTGCCACGCGGCCTGTTTGAATACGTCGATCGGGGCACCGGGGACGAGCAGGCTCTGGTGGGTACGCGGGACGCCATCCGGGCGCTGTGCTTTGAGCCGCGGGTG
Source organism: Burkholderiaceae bacterium (assembly GCA_017853735.1). GTDB lineage: Bacteria > Pseudomonadota > Gammaproteobacteria > Burkholderiales > Burkholderiaceae_C > Hylemonella. The sequence goes on from JAFMJA010000044.1 coordinate 2,224, forward strand.
CTAGTGGATGTCTCGGCCCGCAGCACCCAAACCGAGTTCTTTGGCCAAGCCAGCCAGATGCCGGTGGCGGTGGCCCCAACCGGGGCCGCCGGACTGCTGTGGTTTGACGGCGAGATCGCCCTGGCCCGTGCTGCACGCGCAGCGGGCATTCCCTTCACCCTGGCCACCGCCTCCATCGTTTCCATGGAGCGCGTGGCCGCCGAAGCCGGCGGGCGGCTGTGGTTTCAACTCTATATGTGGCCCGAGCGCAGCTATTCGCTGGAGCTCATCGAGCGCGCCCGCCGCTGCGGCTTTGAAGCGCTGATGATCACCGTGGACACCCCGGTCGCACCACACCGCGAGTACAACCACCACAACGGCTTCTCCTTGCCCCTGCGCATCTCGCGGCGCAACGCGCTCGATGTTGCCAGGCACCCCGGCTGGTTTTGCAATGTGTTTGCTCGCTACCTGCTGCGCTCGGGCATTCCCACGCTCGAAAACTATCCATCTGAGCTGCGCAAACGCCTGAACGAAACCCAAACCCCGCCCAAATGCGACGCACTTAATTGGGATGACCTCAAGGACTTGCGCCACCGGTGGGACGGGCCACTGATCGTCAAGGGCATTTTGCGGCCCGAAGACGCAGAGCGGGCGCATGCCGCAGGCGCAGATGCAGTGCTGGTCTCCAACCACGGCGGTCGCAACCTCGACAGCTCAGTCCCACCCATGCAGGTGCTGCCGCGTGTGCTGGATCGGGTCGGCGCCCGCATGAAGGTGTTGGTCGATGGCGGCTTCAATCGGGGCGGCGACATCGCCAAGGCTCTGGCCCTGGGCGCCGATGGCGTGCTGGTGGGCCGCGCCCCGCTGTGGGGCCTGGCCAGTGGCGGCGAAGCCGGTGCCCGCTTGGCACTGGACCTGCTGCACGACGAGCTGCTGCGCGTCATGGCCTTTACCGGCACCCCCCGCATTGAAGATTTTCAACCGAGCCTATTGCATGGCCAAACGTCCTGAAATCCACCAGAATTGGCCCGCGAACTTCAGCCCCACTCATCCCTCAAGCCCCATGTCTGTATCCTCCCCCACTGCAGCGATCAGCGCCAGCGAGTTACAGGTCCTGCGCCAGTTCTTGGAAGACTACGCGGACACCCTGGATGCCCAGGACCTAGAACACTGGCCCGATTACTTCACCGAAGACGCCCTGTATCAAGTGATATCGCGTGAGAACCACGAAGCCGGTCTGCTGCATGCCACCATGCATTGCGACGGCCTGGGCATGATCCGTGACCGGGCCCAGGCGACCCGCGAATGTACGGTGTACGAGCCGCGCTACCTGCGCCATTTTCTGCACGGCCTGCGCGTGCTCTCGCGTAGCGCCCAAGGCCTGGAAACCCGCTGCAACTTTCTGGTGATCGAGTCCACCTCGGACGAAGAGCCGCGCGTGCTGCTAGTGGGCCAATACCTCGACACGGTGGTCCACACCGAACAAGGCATGCGGTTCAAGAAGCGCCTGTGCGTGTACGACAACTACCGCATTTACAACTCCCTGGTTTTTCCTGTCTGAGGCAGCCATGAATCCAAACCCCACCTCCATCGACATGGCAACCTCGAGGCGCTGGCCCGAAGAAGGCATCACCCGCGTGCCCGCCTGGATCTATTCCGACCCCGGCCTGTTCCGACGCGAGCTCGACGAGTTTTTTGCCGGCGACAGTTGGAACTTTGTGGGCCTCGATTGCGAAGTGCCCGAGAAGGGTGATTACAAGCGGGCCTGGATCGGTGACCGTCAGGTCATCATCACACGCGATGCCGATGGCGTGCATGTGCTGGAAAACCGTTGCTCTCACCGGGGCGGTGCAGTGGTCTGGCAAAACAAGGGCCATGCCCGCATGCTCACATGCCCTTACCACCAATGGGGCTTCAACATGAAAGGCGAATGCCGGGGCGTCTCGCTCATCAAGGGGGTGCATGGTGAAGGCGGTATGCCGCCCGACTTTGACATGAAGCAGCATGGACTGCGACGTCTGAGGGTGGCGGTGGTGGGTGGCTCGGTGTGGGCCAGCTTCAGCGACACGGTACCCGACTTCGAAACTTACTGTGGCCCCCTGGCCATGAAACGTCTGCGCCGGCTCATGCCGGGCCGCCCGCTCAAACTGCTCGGCCACTCGCGCCAGCTGATCCCGTGCAACTGGAAGCTGTATTACGAAAACAACCGCGACCCTTACCACGGCACGCTCTTGCACACCTTCTTCATCACCTTTGGTCTGTATCGTGCCGATTCACGCCACGACACTTCACCCGAGCAGGGCGGGATGCACTCGGTGAATGTGGCAGCTCCGGGCGACCGACAGGGCGATGGCAGCTTCACCAAGGAGCTCAAGCGCTTCAAGGATTTCAAGCTCAACGACATGGAGGCCGTGAAGTTTGCCGATGAATACGGTGACGGCGAGATGACCGCCATGCAACTCTTTCCCAGTGCCTTCATCCAACAGCATGCGAATGTGCTGGCGGTGCGCCTAATCAACCCCAAGGGCGTGCGCGCAACCGAAGTCGATTGGACCTATTTTGGCTATGCCGATGACGATGCCGACATGCAGCGCATCCGCCTCAAGCAGGCCAATTTGCTCGGTCCCTCGGGTTTTGTGTCTATGGACGACAGTGAACTGCTCAAGCAATTGCAGCGCCAGGTGGACGGCTACCCGGATTCCAAAGCCGTGCTTGAAATGGGTGGACGGGATGTGAAGCCACAGGTCACCATGGCCACCGAGGTGGGCCTGCGCGCCTTCTACGATTTTTATCGACAGCGCCTCGGGCTCTGAAACCGCGCCCCAACGCAACCCCAAATTCGGCGCTCAGCGGGTGCGGGGCGAGCGCCGCACATTGGTCATCGACAGGGCCGTGCGCGCGGGCTTGTTGAGCACCTCGATCGTCATGCGACCTTTATAGGCGGTAAGCACCAGATCGCGCATGTGCTCAATGTGGGTGCGCCAATAGCGCTCCACCTCATCCGCCTTACCCGCACGGATCAGAGTCACCGCATGCTCGCGGGTACGCAGACTCTCCTGGCGCAATTTGTCCACGTTCGCCTTGTCGCGAGTTTTTTCGGTCACATGGACGTGCTGGCGACGGATCAGGTCATGGATCAGCGAAGCCAGCAAGTGCAAGGTGTTGTTGCCACAGTTACGGGTGATCAAGAGCGAAAAACCTGCACTCAGATCGGCATAGAGTGCCAGATCGTTTTGCGCCGCCTGGCGCGCCTGCTTGATGTTGTCTTCCAGTTGCGCAATCGCCTTGAGGTCGCGCTGCTGGGCCATAAGGGCGGCCGCTGGGGGCTCCAGCACCGTGCGGGCAAACCACACATCAGGCAGCGTGGTGTCCTCGATTTGCAGATACACCCCCACCTGACGCGACAAGGCGCCCAGATCAATCGAGCTCACCCGCGCCCCACCGTGCTTGCCCCGGCTGATAGTGATCAGCGATTCGGATTCGAGCAGGCGCAAGGCTTCGCGCATGGTTGGACGCGAGATCTCAAACTCGGTCTGCAACACGTTCTCGGGCTGCAGCTTGTCACCTTGCTTGAGCTTGCCGGTGACAATCTGGCGGCGCAATTCTGCAGCCACCAGTTCGGCGGCTTTGGGCTTTTTGGCGGACGTGTAATCGCCAGGTCGTTGGGGTGTTGGAAACGGCATGTGGCCCATTATCACCAATCGGCTGCTGGCCAAAAAATAATTTTCTAAACAGTTGACTATTTAGAGCTTCTCGCCATAATAGTTAGACAAATAGAAATTCTAGATACACCCCATGAATTGGCCCACCGTCCTCTACAGCGAAGAGATCATGCGCGAAGGCCTCGGAATTGCCCGGGCCAAGATTGCGCTGGCCGATCGGGTACGCCTCCTGGAAGCCTTGTCCGACACGGGCCTCAAGCGCATCACCGTGGGCGCTTTTGTCAGCCCGCGCTATGTGCCTCAGCTGCAGGACTTCGAAACCTTGTTGCGCGCATTTCAACCGCGTCCGGGTGTCGAGTACCTCACCTTCATGCACAACCCCAAGGCGCGACTCAAGGCGCAGGAATTCTCGCCACCGCTCACTCTGGAGCCAGAGGTGGTGACCCTGTTCCAGGACATCTGCGATGTGCACCAGCGGCGCAACGTCAACCGCTCCATCGAGGCCGCCATGGCCGCCTGGCCTGAACTCATCGCCGATGCCAAGAGTCGAGGCGTGACGCGCGCCCGGGCGGGCATCGCTTCGGTGTGGGGCTCCAACTTTCAAGGCGCATTCTCGCGCGAATACCGCCTTTGGTCACTGGAACAACAGATGAATATTCTGCAAGCGGCAGGCTTGGAGGTGTTTGAAATCGGTCTACATGATTCGCAAAGCTGGTGCCTGCCGCATCTCATCGAAGCCGATCTGCAAGAGATCAAGCGGCGCTGGCCGCAGGTGCGGCAGTTTCATCTGCACATGCACGATGCGCGGGGCATGGCCCTGCCCTGCCTGTATGCCGCGTTGCGCGTGCTCGACGCATCCGACACCCTGCTGATTGATGGCACCCTCGGAGGTTTGGGTGGCGGCCAGTATTGCGGCAACGGCATGGCGTCGGGCATGGTCGCCACCGAAGACCTCCTGCACATGCTCGAAGGCATGGGCATCCCAACCGGCGTCGATCTGGACCGCCTGATTGAATGCGTCTGGATGCTCGAAGACATGCTCGGCATCAGCGCCTTTGGCCATGTCGCCAAAGCCGGTCCGCGCCCACAGCGACCCGACCAGCACTACGACCCCAACCTGCCGGCCGTCGAGAGCCTGCAGGGCGCCCGCCATTTCAAGCTTGGGCCCTCCGCGTATACGGACGAGGCCTATTCCCCCTGGAAGCAACCCATCACTGGCCCGTGGTTCCGCGGGCCCGATGACTCCGCCCGTAATCACTGAAAGGAAATTAGGCGTATGGACTTCAGCATGACCGACAACCAGATCATGATCCGCGACTCAGTTCGCGCGTTTGCCGAAAAGGAACTGCTACCCAAGTTCCAGCACTGGGACCGCAGCGGTGAGTGGCTGACCCCAGACTACATGCAAAAAATCATCGACATGGGTCTCTTGCGCCTGCGTTTGCCCGAAAAATTCGGCGGCCAGGGTTACTCATTTGTCGATTGCGGCATCGTGTGCGAGGAAATCGGTCGCGCCGACCACCAGATCCGCTACATCATCTCCAATGCCATTCACCTGGGCGAGATGGCCCACGCCATGCACCCCGAGCTGCAGGAAGAATGGATTCCGCGTATTGCCAATGGCGAGATGATGTCGCTAGCCTTCACCGAGCCGCGTGGCGGCGCCGATGCCGGCAACATCACCACCAAAGCCGTGCGCGACGGGGACCAGTGGGTGCTCAATGGCGAAAAAACCAGCATCACCTTCACGGGCGTTTCCAAGGTGGTATTTGTCTCGGCACGTACCGGCGGCCCCGGTCCGCGTGGCCTGTCCTTCTTCCTGGTGCCCACCGACACCCCAGGCGTCAAGATGGTCAACTTTGACCGCATGGGCCAGCGCATCGACCGCGGCGGCAGCTTCTTCTTCGACAATGTGCGCATTCCCGCACGCAACATGATCGGCAAGGAAAACGAAGGCTTCATTTGGGCGATGACCATCATTGGCTACAACCGCAACTTCGTGCCCCTGGCCTGCATTGGCGCGGCGCAGAAATCGCTGGAAGAAACCACCGAATACCTCAAACAGCGCCAGATCATGGGCAAATCGGCCACCCAGTGGCAAGGCGTTTCACAGGAACTGGCCATCTGCGCCACACAGCTCGAAGCCGCCCGCATGCTCTGCTACAAGGCCCTCTCGCTGAAGGACAAGGGTATGCGCCACGATGCCGAATCCTCCATGGCCAAATGGTGGGGCGTCAAGGTGGCCAATGAGACGCTCTACACCTGCATGCGCCTCAATGGCCACTATGGATGGGCCAAGGACCTGCCGCATGAGCAACGCCTGCGCGACTGCCTGGGTATGGAATCGGCCGATGGTCCGCGAGAGATCCACCTGGGCATCATCGCCCGGGACATCGTCGGCAAGCAATTTGCACCGTTCTGATCGTTGGAGCGGACGTGCCCATGGGCCCATTGCATGGATTGAAGGTCGTCGAGTTTGCAGGCATCGGCCCGGGGCCGATGGCCGCCATGCTGCTGGCCGACATGGGCGCGACTGTGCTACGCATCGAGCGCAAGGAGCAGGTCGCCCTGGGCGTGCCGAGGCCGCTCCAATACGACCTGCTGCTACGCAACCGTCGTTCAGTGCCGCTCGATCTCAAGCAGCCTGGAACCGTCGATTTCGCCCTCGCTCTGGTGCGCCAGAGCGATGTGCTGATCGAGGGCTTTCGCCCCGGCGTGATGGAGCGCCTGGGCCTGGGCCCTGAGGTTTGCCTGACACAAAACCCCGGCCTCATCTATGGGCGCATCACTGGATGGGGTCAGACCGGCCCGATGGCGCAAGCGGTGGGCCACGACCTCAATTACATTGCGCTCACCGGCGCCCTGTATGCCATTGGCCGGGCCGGTCAGGCCCCCGCCCCGCCCATCAACCTGCTGGGTGATTTTGGAGGCGGCACACTGTACCTGGTCATGGGCATCCTGGCGGCTCTGCATTCACGCCATGCCAGCGGGCAGGGCCAGGTGGTCGATGCAGCGATTGTAGATGGCGTGGCTTCGCTCATGACGCAGCCCCATGGCAGCCTGGCCGCCGGGGTAATCGGCACCGAACGCGGCACCAATCCCACCGACTCGGGCGCCCCTTTTTACGATGCATACGCCTGCGCCGATGGCAGATGGGTGTCGCTCGCGGCGGTCGAAACAAAATTCTATGCCGAGGCCCTGCGTGTGCTCGGACTGCCCGAGCTGCTGGCCCGTCAATGGGACAAGTCCCACTGGCCCGAAGCTAAAGCCCGCATCGCTGAACGCTTTTTATCACGCAGTCGGGACGATTGGTGCGAAGCCTTTGATAGCGTCGAGGCCTGCTTTGCGCCGGTGCTGACCCTGGCCGAAGCGCCACAGCATCCGCATCTGGCCGAGCGCGGGGTGTATGCCGAAATCAACGGCGTCACCCAGCCCATGCCCGCACCGCGCTTTAGCCAGACCCCTTCACCAACCCCGCAGCCCTTTCGCCCGTGGGACCCCAAAGACGCCCAAGCTATTCTTGGCCCTTGGCTGGATGCTTCAGCCATCGAGGCCGCCCGCCAATCGGGGCTCATCGATTGATCCACACCACGACAGGAGACACACCATGACACACCCGCATTTCCTCTGCACCGGTCTCATTCGTCGCCGCCAGATCCTGGCCGCTGGCGTTGGCAGCACACTCATGGCCAGCTCGCTGGGCGCTCAAGCCCAGGGCAATTTCCCGAGCCAACCCATCAAGATCGTGGTGCCCTATTCGGCAGGCACTGGTAGCGATGCCCTGGCCCGCACAGTGGCGCAGGGCATCACGGACAAAACCGGCAAGGTGGTCGTGGTGGAAAACCGCGACGGCGGTGGCAGCCTGATTGGCACCATGGCCGTGGCCAAGGCCGCACCCGATGGCTATACCCTACTGATTGCCGCCAACCCCATGGCCATCGTGCCGGCGGGCCAATCCCAACCGCAATACCACCCGGTCAGTGATTTTGTACCGGTGGCCAAGGTGGGGGTGATTCCCCTGGTGCTGGTCACCACCAAGAGCCTGGGCTTCAAATCGGTAGGCGACCTCATTGCCTATGCCAAGGCCAATCCGGGCAAGTTGAGCTACGGCTCCTCCGGCTCGGGAACCATCAGCCAGCAGGAGATGGAACTCTTCAAGCAAGCGGTCGGCATCGACATTCCAGAAATTCCCTACAAAAGCACGGCCCAGGCCATGACCGACCTGATCGGCGGCACACTTTCGGTATTCCCCGTGGTGGTGCCTCTGGTCGCGCAGCACATCCAGTCCGGTCGCGTGAGTGCGCTGGCAGTGTTCGATTCGCGCCGTTCGCAGTTGCTGCCCGACTTGCCCGCGATCAGCGAGCAGGTCTCAGTGCCCGGCTATGTACCCACCCCCGTGTGGTACGGCTTTGTGGCCCCGCGCGGCACACCCTCTCAGGTGATTTCGGTGCTCTCGGACATGATCAATGCCTCGATGGACACCCCTTATGCCAAAACCCGCCTCGCAGCCCTGGGCGCGCAGCGAATCACCGTGAGCAACGAGCAGTTTCTGGCCGACCTGAAAGCCGAATACGAAAAAGCCGGCGTGTTGGCCAAGAAGCTAGGCACCTACAAATAAAGCGCTCGTCCCGCCATGAACACACGCATTCCCACCCACGAGGCCCTGGCGCAGCAACTCAAGCGGCTGGGCATCGATTGCATCTTTGGATTGATGAGCGACGAAACCGCGCTCTTGATTGCCAGCATCGATGCGGTCGGCATCCGTTTCGTCAGCGCGCGCCATGAAAACAATGCGGTGGCCATGGCTGAGGGCTATGCTTGTTCGAGTGGACGTCTGGGCGTGGCACTCATTGGTCGGGGGCCCGCCACCGCTAATGGCATGCACGGCACTGTTTACATCCGCAAGACCGCCTCGCGCGTGCTTTTGCTCCTGGGCGCTTCGGCCGATGGCGTACCCAACCCCAATGCATTTGGACCCGACACCAAGGCCCTGGATGCGTCAGCGGTGCTCAAGGCGGCGGGCGTTCGTGTGCGCACCCTACATGACCCCGACACCGCGCCACAGGCCCTGGCGAGCGCGTATGTAGCTGCCCATCAGGGCTTGCTGGCCTTGCTCTTGCCGGGCAATGTTCTGGGGGGCACCACAGCGGCCTCGACCCTGGTCGATGCAGTAGCACCTGCGAGCCCACCCGCCTGGCCGGCACCGCGTGCCAGCGCCCTACAGGCCGCGGTGGCGGCACTGCATCAGGCCCAAAGGCCGGTCATTTTGGCAGGCTACGGTGCCTATCGGGCTGGCGCGCGCGAAGCGCTGATCGCGCTCGCCGACCGCACCGGTGCCGCCCTGGCCACCACCATGAAGGCCAAGGACCTGTTTCGCGGCCACCCCTTTGATTGCGGCGTGGTGGGCTCTTTCTCGCAAGGGCCAGGTCGCCGCCTGATTGGCCAGGCCGATTGCATCGTGGCTTTTGGCGCCGGGCTGAATCAGCGCACCAGCAGCCAAGGCACTTCCATGCCCGCCGAGGCCTGCCTGATCCAGGTCGATGTCTCCCGTGAAGCAATTGGCCGCTGGCTGCATTGCGACATTGGCATCGTCGGCGATGCGCGCCGCGTGGCCGAGGCCCTGACTGATGCCCTGCCCCAGCGCGGCCCAGCCGATCAGCCCCTGCGCAGCGAGGCCCTGCGCCAGCTGCTAGCCAATCACCGGCCAGAGCAAGATTTTGAACCCCACCACACCCCGCGCACCCTCGACCCCCGCACGGTGGGCGTCGAGCTCGACCGCCTCCTGCCACGCGATCGAAATGTGGTGTATGACGCTGGCAATTTTTTGCAGTGCGCCACCTATGTATCGGTGCCCGGTCCGGCCCACATCAAACAGACCAGCGATTTTTCATCGATCGGCATGGGCTTTGGCACGGCCCTGGGTTTTGCCCATGGCGACCCGCACCGTCCCACCGTGTTGTTTGTGGGTGATGGGGCTTTCCTCATGACCTTGAGCGAGCTTGAAACCGCTGCCCGCGAAGACATTCCCCTGGTGGTGGTGGTGATGAACGATTGCGCCTATGGCGCCGAGCTGCACTACCTCAAGCTGCGCGATGTGCCCACCACGACCACGCAGTTTCCCGATGTGGATTACGCCCCGGTGGCCGAGGCTTTTGGCTTTCAGACCGCCACCGTGCGCTCGCTTGAAGAGTTGCGCGCCTTGGCCCCGCTCTTGGAAAAACCCGAAGGACAGATCCTGATCGATTGCAAGATCAATGGCGCCGTCCCCGCTGGCTTCCTGGCCGAAACCGCCCCCGGCGCCGCACACAAGGCCTGAAATCTGTCAGTCCAGGCCGTCTGCCCTTGTCGCTCAGACTAAGGGACGTGCCGCCACTGCGCCTGAAGCCAGCAGGCGTTCGATGTCGGCATCGCCCAGTTCGAGCTCCTGCAGGATGTCGCGGGTGTGCTCACCCAGCGCAGGCGGCGGTGCTCCCACTGCATCAACCGCCCCATCGAAACGCACGGCGCGGGTCACCGCCTTGACCGTACCAAAAGCCTCGCTGGTGGTGGTTTGCACCAAACCGGAGGCCAACACCTGCGGATCGCGCGAGAGCTCGGCCAGGGTGTTCACTGGCGAGAACGGCACCCCCGCGGCCAGGAAAGCCTGCGACCAATGCGCGCGGGTCTGCGCGGCAATCAATGGCCGGAGCAGGGCCATCAGGGCCGGGTAATGGGCCTTGCGAGAGTCGTTGCGGCGGTAGTCGGGATGATCAGCCAGATCGGGCCGTCCAATGGCCACGCAAAACTGCTGCCATAGCTTGTTGTTACCGCAGGCAATGAAGAGCCAGCCATCGCTCGCTTCAAAAGATTCATAGGGCACATTGTCAGACATTGCCTGGGCCGAAGCCGGTGCAGCCTGGTTGTTCTCGGTCGCCCAGAACCGTTGCAAACCCCAAGCCTGCAAGGACAGGGCCGAGTCGGAAAGGCACACCTCCACATGCGCACCCTGCCCCGTGGATTGGCGCTGCAAGAGCGCCGCGAGGATACCGGCAAACGCATTTTGACCAGTGGTGAAATCAATCAAGGGGATGTTGATTCGGCTGGGCGCAGGTTCCCCCGGCTGCGGAATGCGCATCATGCCCGAGTAGGCCTGCATCATCGGGTCGTAGCCACGCGCATGGGCCATGGGCCCAGTCTCACCAAACGCCGAAATGGTGCAATAGATCAGCCCGGGATTGAGCGCCTTGAGGGCCTCATGCCCAAGGCCCAGTCGGTCCATCACCCCGGCACTGAAGTTTTGCACCAACACATCCGCGCGCGCTGCCAGGCGCTTGACCAAGGCTAAGCCCTCGGGCTGCTTAAGGTCCAGCGCCAGGCTGCGCTTGCCCCGGTTGACCACCAAGAACAAGGTGCCCGAGCCCGGCTCGCCGGTTTGAAAAGGCGGCCACTGGCGCGAATCATCGCCCTTGGGTGGCTCGACCTTGATCACGTCCGCCCCATAGTCGGCCAGCAACTGCCCGCAATGCGGGCCGGCAAAAATGGTGGAAAAATCTAGAACGCGGATGCCGTGGAGCGGTTTCATGTAATGGGGACAACGCGGAAAAAGAGAAAGAGAAGCCAAGGGCCCATTGAGATTTTAAATAGGTTATACATTATTAAACCGTGCATTGACAAGCTGGTTCACTCAGCCTCTACACAGAGTTCATGCCCAAGTGGTGCGGCTGGGTTTCGGGGTGGGTGGCCATCGGTTCAGTCAGGAGCTCATAGCTAAAAGCCCAGCGTCCTGCGGGACTCTGCGGGGTTGACAATCCTGAGTGTCCATCCCCCGTTAATTGAGGGAAGAGCTCTTGCCTCATCCAACCGCAAAATCTATGGGGAGATTTATGGCGGATAGAAAAGATAAACGCGCCTTCAGGCGCGTTTTTTAATGGCTATCTGGCGGAGACGGTGGGATTCGAACCCACGATGCGGCTCTACACCGCATACTCCCTTAGCAGGGGAGCACCTTCGGCCTCTCGGTCACGTCTCCTG
>JAFMJA010000299.1 GCA_017853735.1 Burkholderiaceae bacterium
CACCTTCGCGCTGAACAACGCCACCCTGCCCCACGCGCTGGCACTGGCCGACAAGGGCTGGCAACAAGCCCTGCGCGACGACCCGCACCTGCGCAACGGGCTCAACCTCGCCAGCGGCCAGATCACCCACCCCGCGGTGGCCCAGGCGCTGGGCTACCCCTGCACCGCCGCCGAGTCGCTGCTTTAGGGGTGGTGTTCAGGGGCGGCGCTGCAGAACGGCCAGCTGCGGCCGCTCGCCGCTGGCCTTGCCGCTGATCGGTGGCTTGGGCAGGCGCGCCTCGCCCGGCTCGATGACGAAATGGTGCGCCAGGCTGTACCAGGGTCCCTGCACCGTGGCATCGGGTGCTGGCTCGTCGCGGTGCAGCACATACTGGCCGATCAGCGCCTGCGTCACGCCAAACTGCACATCGGTCTCCAGGTTGGGGTCGTCACTGGAATAGACCTGGGAAAACTGGGTCTTGAAGCCGGGCTTGTGGATCAGGAAATGAATATGCGCCGGCCTCATGTTGTGCCGGCCCTGGGCGCGTAGCAGGGCGCCCACCGGGCCGCTCAGCGGGATTGGGTAGCCCGCCGGCTTGACACTGCGAAACCAGATATGCCCTTGCGCATCGGTGCTGAACTGGCCACGCAAATTCATGTCAGCCTGGCCAGGATCCTGGTTTTCGTAAAACCCTTCACTGGAAGCGTGCCAGACATCGACCAGGGCTTCAGCAACAGGACGCCCCTCACGATCGCGTACCCAGGCATCCACAAAAATCGGCACGCCCTGGACTTGGCCTGTACGATCCGCTTGCGCAATCGAAGCGCCATTGGGATAGTGAGGTGAATGCAGGCGCCAGAAGGGCCCCAGCATATTGGCGGTGGTCTCGACCCGACCATGGTCGCCATTGTTCAGCAGGCACACCAGGGCAGAAAGTCCCAGTGAACCCGCCGCCAGCACTACCTCGTTGTGAGATTCGTTGGTCAGTTGGCCCAACTGGGCCACCAGGTCACAGACCTGGCGGAACTCGGCGTCAGTCAACCGGACCTCCCGCGCAAAACCGTGCAAGTGTCGCACCGCTGCACTCATGATTTCGCGAAAACGCGGGTTGTCCGAACGCTGAATTTCAGCCAGGACTGCGGTGGTCACATCTTCCTGGGTTTTGATGATCATCGGTACGCTCCACCCAACACAAGGTTTCAGACTGTGGCAACCGGCGTTGCAGGCGAACCCACCGCGCCAGGCAGGCGTAGCGGCGGCGCGGTCAGCAAAAAACGAGACCGTCCATGCGCCCTGAGCCACTGGGCCAACTCGCTCAGGAACCACAACTCACCCAAGTGGACACCCAGCTTGAACAGACAGTGCTCATGCAGCGGCAGGGCGGCACAGTCTTGCGGCTGTTGGGGCGCTGGCAGGCCTTCGACCGCGTAGTTGTCAGCGATCAGCACAGACAGGCCGCTGTCAGTGATCCATTGCAGCAGCTTCGGGTCACGTCCATCCAGCACCGCACAGCTGTTTTCCAACGCCTGTCGGTCTGGTTCACGCTTGAGTTCGAGCAGGAGCTGGCCAAAGCCGGTGTGCAGACAGACCATATCGCCGGCTTCGACGCTGACCCGGTCGCGCTGCATCACGGTCATGAGGTCATCGTAGGTAACGAATTTGCGTTCCCGTCCGAAATGGTGGTGCAGGTCAATCAGGACCGCGCGCCCCTGAACGCAACGCTCAGCCATTTTCTCAATCCCCAGGGCATGGGCGACGGAAGTGGACTGGGAGGGTACCTTGGCGAAATCAAATATGCCCGCATCCTCGCGCTGCGAGGAACCAACCACATCGATGCCGGCCCGGTAACCGTTGTAATACAGCGGCTCGGGCACGCCATCACCGTCGGCGTCAAACAACTGGCCCATGTGGGCAAAACTGTCCCATTGGGTCGAATACTGAAGATGAAGAATCGCCAGGTCGTCGCAGGTCACATCGGTGCAGGCCGGGTCATCGCAACGCAACTGGTAGTTGTAATTGGGGCTCTCCTTGCGCAGCGTGGGCCGCAGCACCGGGGGCTTGCGCCGCGGATTGAGCAAGCTGCCACCAGGATAGTCCAGTGGCAGACTGAGACAGAAGGTGATGCCCTCCTTCACCTCGGCAATGCCCTGACGTACTTTTTCTGCAGTGATCAGGTTGAGGCGGCCGCATTGGTCATCAGGGCCAAAATCGCCCCAGGTCGAGCCCGGCGGGCGCTGTTTCCAGCGGGGATTGGTGGGATGATCCTTGCTCAAGCTCTGACCTCTCGTACGGTGATTTCCATCCTGAGGCTTGCGTTGCGTTCCACCGTGGATGTGAGGGTTCAGGCAGCCCCGATATGTGGCACCAAAGCGGCAGTAGGCTGGCCGGATTTGAGCGCAGCGGTAAAAGCCAGCATGCGGTCAATCGGAACTCGGGCACGCGGAATCAGTGCAGCATCCACCTGCACCTCATTGGCACCGGTCTCCAGCACATGGGCCACGCCCGCCAGGCTGTTCATCGCCATCCAGGGGCAATGCGCACAGCTTTTACAGGTGGCGCTGTTGCCGGCAGTGGGCGCCTCGATGAAGACTTTGCCAGGGTTGAGGGTGCGCAGCTTGTGCATCATGCCCTTGTCGGTGGCGACGATGAATTCGGGTGCATCCAGTGACTGAGCTGCCTTGAGGATGCCGGAAGTCGACCCGACCGCATCGGCCAGCGCCACCACCGCTGCCGGCGACTCCGGGTGAACTAAAACCTTGGCCCGGGGATGATCGCGCTTGAGTTGTTCGAGCTCAAACGCCTTGAATTCGTCGTGCACGATGCACGAACCATTCCACATCAGCATGTCGGCACTGGTCTCACGCTCGATATAGCCACCCAGATGCTTGTCGGGCGCCCACAAAATCTTCTGACCGCTCTGCTTGAGTGCACGCACAATGTCAAGCGCACAACTGGAGGTGACCAGCCAGTCAGCCCGGGCCTTCACCGCAGCACTGGTGTTGGCATAGACCACCACCGTACGCTCAGGATGCGCATCACAAAAGGCAGCAAACTCCTCGCTTGGACAGCCCAGGTCCAGGGAACAGGTGGCGTCCAAATCGGGCATGAGAACGCGCTTTTCAGGCGACAGGATCTTGGCCGTTTCGCCCAT
>JAFMJA010000045.1 GCA_017853735.1 Burkholderiaceae bacterium
CGCGAAGTGGTCGGTTGCAGCGCCGAGCAGGTCTTGGCGCCAGTTCCGGCCGATTCCTCATAATGCAGAATTGTTGAGAATAGCCTGTCAATGAAAACCGAACAACTCCGCATCAACTCGGACCGGCTGATGCAGCGCATCCACCGTCTGGCTGAAATCGGCTTCACCGAGGAGGGTGCCTGCTGCCGCCTGGCGCTGACCGACGAGGACAAGGCCGGCCGTGATCTGGTGGTGGGCTGGATGCGCGAGCTGGGCCTGCAGGTGCAGGTGGACCCGATCGGCAATATCTTCGGCCTGCGCGCCGGGCTGGAGGACAGCGCGCCGGTGATGACCGGATCGCATATCGACACGGTGCGCACCGGCGGCCGCTACGATGGCAACTATGGCGTGTTGGGCGGTCTGGAAGTGGTGCAGGTGCTCAATGAAGCCGGGATTACTACCAAGCGCCCGCTGGTGGTAGGCGTATTCACCGACGAGGAAGGTGCGCGATTCCATCCGGATATGTGCGGCTCGCTGGTCTATGTGGGCGGCTTGCCCTTGCAAGAGGCTTATGACACCAAAGGCTATGACGGCAAGCGCATGGGCGATGAACTGGCGCGCATCGGCTACCGGGGCACCGCACCGATGCCCCTGTACCACCCGCACGCGTTTGTCGAACTCCATGTCGAGCAAGGGCCGGTGCTGGACATGGAGGGCATCACCATCGGGGCGGTAGAGAACCTTCAAGGAATCTCCTGGACCGAGGTGCTGGTAACGGGACAATCCAACCACGCTGGCACCACCCCAATGCGTCTGCGCCATGACGCTGGCTACTGCGCTGCAGCGATCGGCGTGTTCGTGCGTCAACTGGTGAAAGAGCTGGGCGGCAATCAGGTTGGCACGGTAGGCTCGATCACCCTGCACCCCAACCTGACCAATGTGGTGGCGGCCAGGGCGCGCCTGACGGTGGACCTGCGCAATACCGATAACGCGGTGCTGACCCAGGCTGAAGCACGCTTGGCGCAATTTCTGGAGACCTTGGCACGCGATGAGGGTGTCAAGATCGAAACCCACTCGCTGGCCCGCTTTGACCCGGTGATCTTTCACCAGCCGATCGCCGACCTGATCACGCACAAAGCCCGCCAGCTGGGCCACTCCTGCCGGCCCATGACCTCGGGCGCCGGGCATGACGCCCAGATGCTGGCACGCATCTGCCCGGCTGCGATGATCTTTGTCCCCTCTGTCAAAGGCATCAGCCACAACCCGGCCGAGTACACCGAGCCGGCTCACCTGGAAGCCGGCGCCAATGTGCTCTTGCACACCTTGCTGAACCTCTCACAGTGATGGAGGAATGACAGCATGTCTCGCATCGTGACCGTTGGAGCGGCCCAGCTTGGCCCCATCGCACAAACTGAAACCCGGCATCAGGTGGTTACCCGCCTGTTGTCGCTCATGCAGAGGGCCAAACGCCATGGCTGTGACCTGGTGGTGTTTCCCGAACTGGCGCTCACCACCTTCTTTCCACGCTGGTATTTCGAAAAGCAGGAAGAGATCGACTCCTTTTTCGAGCGCAGCATGCCTGGCCGCGAAACCCAGCCGCTGTTTGACCTAGCCCGCGCCCTGGGCATGGGCTTCTACCTTGGCTACGCTGAACTGGTGGTGGAGGGTGGACGCACACGCCGCTTCAACACCTCCATCCTGGTCAACAAGAGCGGTGAGATCATTTCCAAGTACCGCAAGATCCACCTACCGGGCCATGCCGAGCACGAGCCCTGGCGACGCTTTCAGCATCTGGAAAAGCGCTACTTCGAGGTCGGCAATCTGAGCTGGCCGGTGGTGCGCGCACCCCTGAACGAAGGCAGCGCTGGCCTGTACGGCATGGCGATCTGCAATGATCGGCGCTGGCCCGAAACCTACCGGGTGATGGGGCTGCAAGGCGTGGAGATGGTGCTGCTGGGCTACAACACGCCAGTGCACAACCCGCCTGCACCCGAGCATGACGCGCTGTCCAACTTCCACAACGAGCTGGTCATGCAGTCTGGCGCCTATCAGAACGGCACCTGGGTAGTGGGCGTGGCCAAGGCCGGCTGCGAGGAGGGCGTGGACCAGATCGGCAATTCCATCATCGTCGCACCCTCGGGCGAAATCGTCGCCGCCTGCTCTACCCTCGGCGATGAAGTGGCCATCGCCCGCTGCGACCTGGACCTGTGCAATTCCTACAAGAACACCACTTTCAATTTCGCCCGCCATCGCGAGCCCGAGCACTACCGGATGATTGTTGAGCGCAAGGGTGCGGTGTTGCCAAAGTAAGGATTTTTAGCAAGTCACCACAAGGAGAACCTTCATGCAAATTTTCCCGACCCGCTGGCTGGGTGTCAGTTTGGCCACCCTCCTCCTGCTTCTTTGTCTGCGCCCTGCGCTGGCCGCCGATCCCCTGGTCGATGTGGCCTGGCTCAAGGCCAATCTGGGTAAGCCCGGCCTGGTGGTGCTGGATGTGCAGCATCCAGGTGACTACCTGAAATCCCATATTCCTGGCGCGGTGAACACCGATTTCGATAAGTCGGGATGGCGACAGGAGCGTGCCGACAAGGTGCCCGATATGTTGCCTACTGATACCAGCAAGCTGTCGGCTCATATCGGCTCTCTGGGCATCGACAACCACTCGCATGTGGTGCTGGTGCCCCCAGGCAAGAGCAATTCAGACATGGGCTGGGCCACCCGCATTTACTGGACCCTCAAGGTGTTTGGCCATGAACAGGTCTCCATCCTCAATGGCGGCATGGTGGCCTGGGCCAAGGACAAGGCCAATCCGCTGCAGGCCGGCGCGGTGCAGGCCGCGGCCAAGACCTTCACGGTCAAGCTGCGCCAAGACATGGTGCCCAGTGCCGAGGATGTGAAAGCCGCCATGGGACGCGGTGTACTCATGGTGGACAACCGGCCAGAAGATCAATTTGTCGGCATCAACCGCAACCCCAAAGCCAGCATGAATGGCACTTTGCCAGGCGCGCGTAACTTGCCGGCGCTGTGGACCACTGACAATGCCGGCGGCATGTTCCGCAACAAGGAGCAGATGGAGCAACTCTACAAGGTTGCCGCAGTGCCCACCCAAGGTGAACAAGTCAATTTCTGCAACACCGGCCACCTGGCCTCAATCGGCTGGTTTGTCTCCAGCGAAATCCTGGGCAATAAGCAAGCCAAGCTGTATGACGGCTCAATGACCGAGTGGACGCTCAACAAGGTGGGACCGGTGGAGCAGAAAATCCGGCTGCAATAGCCTGTAGGCGCAGTCCCGTCCTGACCCTGAACCGGATGGGATCAGAGGCGCCCGCTGAAGCGATAGGCCAGCAAGCCCAGGTATTCATGCAGGGCGACTTGCCAGCGGAGAATGCCCTGCACCAGCGAATATTGGGTCCAAGGGGTCTGGTTGCCAGTCCAGTAATCGACCGGCCAGGGTGTGACGTTCCACCCTGCGCGCCGGAAAGCGGCCAGCGAGCGCGGCATATGCCAGGCAGAAGTGACCAGCAGCCAGGCTTGTGATTTGTCGACACCAGGCAACTGGGCGCTCAACAAGGCGTTATCGTAGGTGTTGCGCGACTTGTCCTCCAACAACAATTGCGTGTCTGGCACGCCCATGCTGGTGAAAAAGCGGTGCGCCCGCTCGGCCTCACTCAGTGCCCCACCAATCAGTGCCCCCTCTCCGCCAGTGAAGAGCAACTTTCTGTGCGGCTGCTCACGCAACCAGGGCAGTGGTGCGGTCATGCGTTCGGCCGCTCCATTCAGCGCAGGCTGGTCATGCCCCTCCCAGACATAGGATGCCTCGGTCGCGCCACCGAGCACCACCACGCCTGAAAATCGAGCCAGTTCTGCCTGGTTGGGGGCTGCGTGCGTTTTTTCCAGGCCGCGCAGCAAGGCATCGGGCAAGGGCAACCAGCCAGCCAGCAACACGATCAACAGCGCGCCAGTGAAAGCCAGGCGCGCCTGGCGGGCGTGACGACGCATGCGCAACAGGCCCCACACCATCAACAGCACGACCCAGTGCAGCGGCTGGGTGAGCAAAGCAATCAGTTTGGACAGTAAAAACATGCGGTCTAGATTGTAGGGGTCTGCCCATGGCTGAAGAAATCGCTGCGACAATTGACAATACCGCCTACCCCATCCCTTCACTGACCGGCCATGAAAGACTTTGCCCAGCGCTACGCCTTGCACAACGAAGTGCATGCCAGGCCCCCCGAGATCATGAGCCCGCCACTGGCCATCACGCATTTCGTGATGCTCGCTGATGCCGCCCAGCAGGACAGCAGCCGCGCCCATTTGGCAGAACTTCTGCGCGACCATCACTTGCCGCCACCCGAGGCCCAGGCCAGCCATCTGCGCATGGACTTCGGTGCGTTTCGCCTGCGCTGGGAACTGCACACAGAATTTGTCACCTACACCATCCTGCAGCCCCTGGATGAGGCCTGGGTGAGCCGACAGGAGCTGCCCAAGGCCATGGCCGCCGTGCCCCAGGCTTGGCTGGCCAAACTGCCGGGCGAATGCCTTTGCAGCATGCACTTGTGGGTGCTCACAGCCGGGCAGGCGCAGCGCCGCGAGATGGTACGTGAGCACTTGCGGGAAGACATGTTGGTTGGCTCAACTGTGCTGGACGGCCAGGCCGAGTTCTTCACCGATATGGCGCTGCACCCTGATGGGTTTTCACGCGCGCTGGTATTCACCGAGAGCGGCCTGAAAAACTTGTCGGCGCGGCGCCTAGGCCGCCTGGTGCAACGCCTGTTGGAAATTGAAACCTATCGCATGGTTGCCCTGCTGGGACTGCCTACCGCACGCGCTGCCGCCACCCTGCTCACACGCGGAGAAGCCGAGCTGGCCTCGTTGGCCCAAGCCATTCGCACAGCGCAGAGCGAACAGGAACCCGAGTTGCTGGACCGCCTGTCCCATCTGGCCGGCGAGGTGGAAAGCCACTACGCATCCACCCATTCCCGCTTCTCGGCCAGCAACGCCTACTTTGGCTTGGTTAATCGCCGCATCACCGATATTGCCGAAGCCCGGCTGGAAGGCCTGCAAACCATCCGTGACTTCATGGACCGGCGGCTCACACCGGCCATGAACACCTGCGACTGGGCACGCCGGCGACAGCAGGCCTTGTCAGAACGCATCTCACGCATGAGCAACCTGCTGCGCACCCGGGTGGAAATTGAACATCAGCAAAGCAGCCAGGCGCTGCTGGCTGCGATGAATAAGCGGCAGGACCTGCAGCTGAAATTGCAACGCACTGTCGAAGGGCTGTCGGTGGCAGCCATCACTTACTATCTGGTAGGGCTGATCGCCTACCTGGCCAAGGGCGCAAGCGCTTTGGGCTGGCCGCTCAGCCCCGAGACGAGCTCGGCCCTGGCCGTCCCGCTGGTTGCCCTCAGCGTATGGTGGTCTCTGCGAAAATTGCACCAGAAAATCACTCAAAGTCACATATGAAATTCAAGCAACTTTTAGCCCTTTTGGGCGCCAGCCTGGTACTGAGTGCGACCGCACAAAACTATCCCAGCAAGCCTATCCGTCTGATCGTGCCCTTTCCCGCGGGCGGCGCCACCGACATCCTCTCGCGCGCACTTTCGCAAGAGATGGGCAAGAAGCTGGGCCAAACTGTGGTCATTGAGAACAAGCCCGGTGCCGGCGGCACCATTGGCGCCCTAGCTGGTGCCCAGGCTGCCCCCGATGGTTACACCCTGTTGCTCACCACCTCGAGCACCCACAGCATCGGGCCGGCTATCAATCCGCGCATTCCCTACAACACCGAGACCGACTTCACCCCGATCGTCTATGTGGCCAACTCACCCCAGATCATTCTGGTCCCCCTGAGTTCGCCTGCCAAGAACTTGCGCGAGTTCATCGAACACGCGCGCAAAAATCCGGGCCGGCTCAACTACGCCTCCAGCGGCAACGGCACCATTTCCAATCTGTCCACTGAAATCTTCAAGGCCCAGTCGGGCACATTCATGGTGCACATCCCCTACCGCGGCACCGGCCTGTCGATTTCTGACCTGATCAGCGGCAAGGTCGATGTGCTGTTCGATTCTGTGGTCTCAGGTATGCCGCATGTGCGCGATGGCAAATTGCGCGCCTTGGCAGTGACCAGTCCCAAGCGTAGTTCACTTGCCCCTGAGCTGCCCGCAGTCTCCGAGGTTTTGCCAGGCTTTGAGTCGGTGACCTGGTTTGGCATCTATGGCCCGAAAAATCTGCCCGCCGAGGTAGTGAGCAAGGTCAACCAGGCGGTCAATGCCGCCCTGGCCGAACCCGACCTGAAAGACCGCTTTCTGCGCTTGGGCGCTGAGCCTACCGGCAGCACGCCCCAGGGCTTTGCCAGCATGGTACTCAAGGATCATGCGCAGTGGAAAAAAATCATTGCCGAGCGCAAGATTGCTGCTGACTAGCGCCTAGGGGGCTGAGTTGTTAAGCAACACAGGCCCACCGCTTGCGCCTGTTTGATCTGAAATCGCGCGGCCTCCCTCTTAATCAACCCTTGTGCACAGGCACCGATCCCCAGCCCATGCAGTTCAATTTCAATAACCCTTACACCACCACACGCCTGCCCGTCTTTGCGCGCAATGTGGTTTCCACTTCGCACCCCCTGGCTTCGCAAGCTGGTTTGCGCATGTTGTGGAGGGGTGGCAATGCGGTCGATGCAGCCATTGCTGCAGCGGCCGCTCTGACCATCACCGAGCCAGTGAGCAACGGTCTGGGCAGCGACGCGTTTGCAATTTTGTGGGATGGCAAGAAACTGCATGGCCTCAACGCCTCGGGGCGCGCGCCGCAGAGCTGGACGCCCGACTACTTCCAGGGCAAATACGGCAGCGGGCCAAGCAACCCGCCCAAGCGGGGGTTTGATTCAGTCACCGTGCCTGGTGCAGTGGCCAGCTGGGTCGCCCTCAGCGAGCGCTTTGGCAAGCTGCCTTTTGCCGATTTGCTTGAACCTGCCATTGAAATCGCAGAGCGTGGCTACCTCTTGACCACGGTGGTGCAGCAAAAGTGGGCTGCAGCCACACCCGAGTTGCAAGCACTGCCTGGCTTTGCCCAGGCATTTCTGCCGTGGGGTCGGGCACCTGAGGTGGGCGAGCTTTTTCAGTTCCAGGCCGCAGCGCGGGGACTGCGTGCAATCGCCCATACCAGGGGCCAAGCCTTGTACGGTGGTGAGATTGCCCAGGCCATTGAAAAATTTTCAGCCCAGCATGGGGGTAGCCTCAAGGCCAGCGACTTCGCTGCTTATCAGCCCCAGTGGGTGCAGCCGATCGCCAAGAATTATCGGGGCTATACCGTGCATGAGATTCCGCCCAATGGTCAGGGCATTGCTGCCCTGATTGCGCTTGGGATTCTTGATCGCTTTGACCTGTCCGCCCTGGCAGTGGATGGGGTGGACTCGCAGCATTTGCAGATTGAGGCCATGAAGCTGGCCTTCGCGGATGTGTACCGCTATGTGGCTGAGCCCGAAAGCATGGACGTCACCACCGAGCAACTGCTCGATGACAGCTACCTGGCCGCGCGGGCCAGGCTGATCGACATGAAGCGAGCGCAAGATTTTGGTGCCGGCAACCCGGTCAAGGGCGGCACCATCTACCTGAGTGCTGCCGATGAAAACGGCATGATGGTCAGTTTTATCCAGAGCAACTACATGGGATTTGGCTCAGGTTGCGTGGAACCCAACTTTGGCGTCAGCCTGCAAAACCGTGGTCATGGCTTCAGCCTGGAACCCAAGGGGCTGAATCCAGCCAACCTGGTAGCGCCTGGCAAGCGCCCCTTCCACACCATCATTCCGGCTTTTCTCACCCAAAACGGTCAACCGGTCATGAGCTTTGGGGTGATGGGTGCCAATATGCAACCCCAGGGCCATCTGCAAACCTTGGTGCGCATGCTGGACTACCGCCAAAACCCACAAGCGGCCTGCGATGCACCGCGCTGGCGTTACAACATGGGCCTGGAGATCAATGTAGAAGCCGGCATGGACCGTACCTCGGTGCAAGGCCTGGCTGAACGCGGCCACCGCATGGAAGTGATCAACGACTCTTACCAAGACTTTGGCTCCGGCCAATTTATCTGGCGCGCCGGCGACCCCAAGGTACATGGCTATGTGGTAGCCAGTGACTCCCGTCGTGACGGACTGGCCGCAGGATTCTGAGATGCTGGAGCTGCGTGCCACGGAGCAGCATAGGTGAGCACCGCATCGCGAAGCCTGGGCAGCGGATTACTGTTGGCTGCGGCTGGCTCGATTGCCTTTTCCGGCAAGGCCATCATCATCAAGCTGGCTTACCGCTATGGCGTGGATGCGGTCA
This sequence comes from Burkholderiaceae bacterium, assembly GCA_017853735.1. GTDB lineage: Bacteria > Pseudomonadota > Gammaproteobacteria > Burkholderiales > Burkholderiaceae_C > Hylemonella. The sequence continues at coordinate 8,295 of JAFMJA010000045.1, forward strand.
CCCTGATCATGTACCGCATGTTGTTCGCCTTGCCGCTGTTTGCGGTCATGGCCTGGTGGGCCAGCCGCAACAAGCCGCAACTGACCTGGCGCGAGCGCTTGCATGTGCTGGGGCTGGGATTTTGCGGCTACTACCTGGCCAGTTTTCTTGACTTTGCCGGATTGATCTATATCTCGGCCTCGCTGGAGCGGCTGATCATCTACCTCACCCCAACCCTGGTGCTTTTGCTTGGACGCTTTCTCTTTGGCCAGACCATTTCGGGTAACCAGATGCTGGGAATTGCAGCGAGTTACTGCGGCATGCTGCTGGTGGTGGGCCAGGAACTCAGCTTTGCCGGCCGGGATGTGGCCCTGGGCTCACTGCTGGTGTTTTGCAGCGCCATCAGCTATGCGATCTACCTGACCTACAGTGGTGAACTGGTGCGCCGCCTGGGCTCTCTTCGCCTGGTCGGCCTGGCCACCAGCGTGGCCTGTCTCTTATGCATTGTGCAATTCCTGTTTCTGCGTCCGCTGCAAGCGGCGCAGGTGGCACCGGAAGTGCTTTGGCTTTCGCTGCTCAACGCCACAGCCTGTACCGCAGTGCCAGTGCTGCTGGTGATGATGGGAATCGAGCGGATTGGCGCACGCCTGGCCGCGCAAATCGGCATGGTGGGGCCCTTGTCAACTATCCTGCTGGGCGTGTGGCTGCTGGACGAGCCCTTCACCGCCTGGCTGGCTGCCGGCACGGCGCTGGTGATCATCGGGATCTATATATTCAGCCGTACGCGATCCTGATAAACCTTATCATCGCGTTCGTTTCAACCGATTTTTTTACTTCAAGGACACATCATGGATTTGGGGATTGCAGGCAAGTGGGCGCTGGTAGGCGGCGCCAGCAAGGGTCTGGGCTTTGGCTGTGCGCAAGCCCTGGCCAATGAGGGCGTAAATGTGGTGATCGTGGCCCGCGGCGCCGAGGCTCTGCAGGCTGCCGCCGGAAAAATCAGGGCCCAGGCTCCTGGAGTTCAGGTGATTGCCGTGGCCACGGACATCACCAGCGTGGCCGGGCGCGAGGCCATCTTCGCCCAGCGCAAAGACTTCGACATTGTGGTGACCAACGCCGGCGGCCCGCCGCCCGGAGACTTTCGCGACTGGGACCGCGAGGCCTGGATCAAGGCCGTCGACGCCAATATGCTGACGCCCATCGAGTTGCTCAAAGCGACTGTAGACGGCATGATCGCGCGCGGGTTTGGCCGCATCATCAACATCACCTCCAGCGCGGTCAAGGCGCCGATTGACATTCTGGGCCTGTCCAATGGCGCGCGCAGCGGCCTGACCGGCTTTATTGCCGGGGTGGCTCGCAACCCCAAGCTGGCCGCCGCTGGGGTGACCATCAACAACCTGCTGCCCGGTGCATTTGACACCGATCGCCTGAAATCCAACTTGAGTGGCACCGCGCAGAAGACTGGCAAGAGCGTTGACGAGGTGGCCGAGGCGCGCAAAAAAACCATCCCGTCCATGCGGTTTGGCACTTCTGAAGAATTTGGCGCGATCTGCGCCTTTCTTTGCAGCCAGCAGGCTGGATATATCAACGGCCAGAATGTGCTGGCCGATGGTGGTGCCTACCCCGGCACTTACTGACCAGAGCACTTTGCCGGCCTAAGGCCGGCGAGCCCCGGGCGTGGCACCTGCCCCGCCCTGGGGCGGCGGCTCAGGCAGTGCACTTCTTGGAATCACGGTCAGGACGGCCGTGCTGCCGCCAAGAAAATTTCCTTCGGTCAGCTCCACGGTGATGCTGCGGTCAGGCTTGGTGAAAACCAGCAAGCTGGTCTTGCCGCGCACTGCGCTCACCAGCATCCAGCCCTGGCGCGGGTATTGTTCCAGGAAGAAGCTGTAGGCAGCGCTGCCAGCCTGGTTCAGTTCCAGATTCAGGCGACCCATCCAGTTTTGGCCCGAGCCAAAGATAAGAGACTTTTCATAGTCAATTTTGGCTCCGCCGGGTGGAATCTGACCTGCGGTGGCCAGCTCGGCAGCTGAAACACCCTGATTGGCCGCACTGCTGTCCTTGCTGAGCTCAACCGAGCTCCCCATATTGCTACAGGCCGCCAACAGGAGGGTGAGCGATACCCACAGTGAAGCAGTGAAAATATTTTTTAGTTGCATGGTGCTGTCCTCCCATGAATGAACATGATTGGCATAAGCCTCAACGACGAGACGATATCACGATGCCGCCCACAATCAGGCCGAAAGCCAAGCCATGGTAGGGCTGGGGCAGCTCACCGAGCAAGAGGGAGGACAGGGTTGCGGCAAACAGCGGGGTGAGGTTGGCGAAAAAGCTTGCCACGGTGGGCCCTGCCTGACGCACCCCCGAACCCCAGCAACGGTAGGCCAGGATGGCCGGGCCGAGCGAGACAAAAATCAGCGTGGCGGCCAGCGGCCAGCCCCACACAATATGCGCATCGGTCAGGCTCCATTCGCCGGCCATAAACAGTGCCGACCAACCCAGGCCAAACACGATCTGGGCCATCAAAAAGGCAATCCAGTCGCTCCGGATTTCAGTGGGCTCGCGACCGGGCTGGGTCAGCAGCCAGCTGTACCAGGACCAGGATATGGATGCCAGCAGGATGTACAGATCACCTGGCACCAGACGCACAGTGAGCAAAAATTCAGGTCGTCCGCGCCCCAGGACCAGCAGCACGCCGCAGATCGACAACAGTGCTCCCAGCAACTGACGACGAGAAATCGGGGCAGCAAAAAACAGGCGCCCGATCAGGAGAACCCAGATCGGGGAACTGGCTGCCACCAGCGTGACATTGATTGGGCTGGAAGTGCGCAAGGCCAGATACTGCAGCGCGTTGAAGGCACCCACACCCAAGAGGCCAAGCAATAAAAAGCGGCGCCAGACGGGCCACAGCGGGCTAGTCGGGCGCAACAGTCGTCCACAGAAAGGCAGCAGGAACAGAAACGCAAGAAACCAGCGCAGGAAGTTGAGCGTCATCGGGGGCACCAGATCGCTCACCATACGGCCGACGACGGCGTTGCCCGACCACATCAACGGCGGCACAGTCAGCAGCATGGCGACCGGCAATGTCAGGCGTGCATTCATCGGGGCTAATGTATCAAGCCTTGCCCCGGCCAGCCCGGCACCAGGTCTGTGGCAAACTAGCCCCCCTTTCATTATTTTCGATCTACCCCAGGAGACTGATCCATGAGCCAGATTACTTCCCGCGCCGTGCGTATTGACGAGCATGGTGGGCCCGAGCAACTCAAGATTGTCACCCTCCAGGTTGGCGATCCTGGCCCGGGGGAAATACGCATCCGTCACAAGGCTTGTGGACTCAATTACATCGACACCTATCAACGCTCTGGCCTGTACAAGCTGCCAATGCCGCTCAGCCTGGGCATGGAGGCCTCGGGCGTGGTGGAAGCTGTGGGCGAAGGCGTCACCCACCTCAAGGTGGGCGATCGCGCCGCCTATGCCAGCCAGCCCCCGGGCGCATATTGCGAGGTGCGTGTGATGCCGGCCAAGGTGGTGTGCAAGTTGCCAGACGATATCTCGTTTGAGACCGGGGCGGCCATGATGCTCAAGGGCCTGACGGTGCAATACCTGCTGCGTCGCACCCAGCCGGTGGGTGGCCTGCAGGCTGGCGACCATGTGCTGTTTCACGCCGCTGCGGGTGGCGTTGGTCTGATCGCCTGCCAATGGGCGCGTGCCATGGGCCTGCAACTGATCGGCACCGCGGGTTCGGATGAAAAGTGTGCGCTGGCCAAGGCCAACGGTGCAGCCCATGTGATCAATTACGCCAAGGAAGATTTTGTGGCGCGGGTCAAGGAAATCACCGGTGGCAAGGGCCTGAAAGTGGTTTACGACTCGGTCGGCAAGGACACCTACATGAAATCCCTGGACTGCCTGCGCCCGTTCGGTCTGGCGGTGAATTTTGGCAATGCCTCGGGCAAGGTCGAACCCTTTGACCTCAACATCCTGGCGGCCAAAGGTTCGCTCTACACCACCCGGCCGACGCTGTTCACCCATAACTCCTCACGCGAATCGGCCCAGGAAATGGCAGATGACCTGTTTGGCATGGTCAGCAGCGGCAAGGTGAAGATTCACATCGACCAGACTTACCCGCTGGACAAGGTGGCCCAGTCCCATATCGACCTGGAGTCGCGCAAGACGACCGGCTGCACCATCCTGACGCTCTGAGCCTCTGGCCAGCAGGCGCATCACAAGCCCGGCCCGGCCGGGCTTTTTTTTATGCCCGCGAGCGGCGCACCCTCAGCACCTCATCCAGGATCAGGCAGAAGGCACCCAGGCTGATGGCGCTGTCGGCCAGGTTGAAGGCGGGGAAATGCCAGGTCTGGATGTGAAAGTCGATGAAATCGATCACATGACCATGGAGCAAGCGGTCAAGGACATTGCCAATCGCACCGCCCAAAATGCAGCTCATCGAGAAGCAGAACAGACGCTGGCCTGCATGGGAGCGCAACATGAACAGAATGAAAATCGTTGCCAGCGCGCCAACGGCCACGAAGAACCAGCGCTGCCAGCCCGAAGCGTCGGCCAGAAAAGAAAAGGCAGCACCGGCATTGTGGACCCGAACAATGTTGAGCCAGCTCAGCACCGGGGTGCTGTCACCCAGTTGGTAATAGCTCAGGATCAGCACCTTGCTGATCTGATCAAGCAGCAAGAATAGAAAAGCCAGGCCAAGCCAATGCAACATGCCCACCGACGTGCGCTGGCGGGCCATCAGAAGGCCTCACCCAGAATGGGCATGCCGGCTTGCAGCAGGCGCCTGTCAGTCACCACTCAGGCCACCAGGCGCGTTTCACCTGCGCCAAAGAGGTTGCTGGTGCAACGTCCACACAGGGTGGGATGCGTGGCGTCTGCACCCACATCGTCGCGGTAATGCCAGCAGCGCTCGCACTTTGGCGCGGCACTCGGTGCAACCTGTACCGACAACTGGCTACCCAGTTCAAGATCGACCGCCGAGGCGATGAAGACAAACTTCAGATCTGCACCCAGTCCTGAGAGCAAGGCATGGTCTTGGGCGTTGACCGTCAAACGCAGCGTTGCCTGCAAGGATGCGCCCACCTTGCCTTCAGAACGCAAGGCTTCGATGTCCTTGTTCACCACATCGCGGATGGCACGGATGCGCGCCCATTTGGCCAGCAGCTCAGTATCCGGCGTCGCCAGGTCGGAATAAGTTTCCAGAAAAATGGATTCGGAGTCACCCATCAGCCGCCAGGCCTCCTCGGCGGTGAAGCTGAGAAAGGGCGCCATCCAGCGCAACATGGCATGAGTGATCTGCAGCAAGGCGGTCTGCGCACTGCGTCGTGCCAGGGATTTGGGCGCGGTGGTGTAGAGCCGGTCTTTCAGGATGTCCAGGTAAAAGGCACCCAGGTCCTCAGAGCAATACACCTGGAGCTTGGCGACCACCGGGTGAAATTCATACGCCTCAAAGTGGGCCAGGATCTCGGCTTGCAGTTCGGCAGCAGATCGGAAGAGCACACG
>JAFMJA010000300.1 GCA_017853735.1 Burkholderiaceae bacterium
TAAAACCATCTGAATACAAGAACATCACATCACCAGGAGAAAACGCTTGCGTGCTTTGGCGGTACTGTTCGTTCACCATGACGCCCAGGGGCAGGTTGCCCTCTCCTTCTAGCCAATAGATGCCCTTTTCTCTTACTAGTATTGAATGTGTGTGGCCGGCATTGACATAAATGGCTTGCTGACGAGCCAGGTCCAGCCTGAGGTATATCAGGGTGATGAAACTCTCGAGTTCCTGAAGTTTTGGCGTCACCTTCTGGTGCAAGGCGTTGACCAGATCAACTGGTTCAGGGAAATGCCCCAGGTCCAGGGTATTGGTCAATTGCGCAAGGAAGTGGCCAAGCTCCTGTTTCACACCAGCACCAATCAGCGCGGCAGTGACGCCCTTGCCCATCACATCGCCCAGAGAGATATCGATGACATCTTTGGAGAAGCTGAAGAATTCGTAGAAATCGCCGTCGATTCCCTTGGAGGGTTCGGTATAGGCTGAAATCGCCAGCGATTCTCTGAAAGCCGGCGGCTGACCAAAGAGCAGTGACTTTTGAATCAGATGACCGACATCGACCTCGCGTTGACGGGCCTCCTCCAGGCTGGCCTGGGTGGAGCGGTATTGACCAATCAGGCTCTCCAGATGCAGTCGGTACTGGTCAATCTTCTCAAGTGCATCCTTGTGCGCGGTAATGTCAGCGCCGATAGAAATAAACCTGTCGATGGTGCCATCATTGCTAAACAAGGGCACCACAGTCGTGTCAAGCCAATAAAGGTGCCCATCTTTGGTGTGATGGGCAATTTCGCCGTGCCAGACTTCGCCAGACCGGATTGTGGCATTGAGGCTCTCTTCAATATGCGTCAAATGCGTCGATGCGCGCAGGGAGTTGACAGACAGGCCAATCAACTCGGTTGAAGAGTAGCCGCTGATGCGTTCTAGTTTTTGGTTGGCATAAATAATCCGATCGTGGCGATCGCTGATGCAGACAACCGCGTGTTCGTCAAGTGCCGATTGCCTGCTTTGGAGTTCAGACAGGGTGTTTTGCAGTGTGATGTTTAGGTTTTCCTGTTCGCTCTCAAGATTCTTGCGTTCAGTGATGTCCCGGAGCGAGCCAAGGTAGTAGGTCTCTTCGTTGATCTTGAAAGGCGAGATGCTCAGTTCCACCGGAAAGACAGAACCGCTGCTGTGCAAGCCATGAATTTCAATTCTTCGGTTGAATACCTCGGAATTCCCCGTTTGCTTGAACCGGCGCATGCCGTTCTCATGGGCCTGGCGCAAGGCGGGCGGGATGATGACATCACTCAGTCGCTTGCCCTCGACATCTTCATGCCGATAACCAAAAATTCGCTCTGCTGCCGGATTGAAGTCAACAATTAAGCCCCTGTCATTCATCGAGATCAGGGCATCCTGTGAGGCCAGCAAGATCGCATTTTTTCGCGATTCACTGTTGAGCATGAAGGCATGCTCTTCGGCTAGAGCCTGCGACACCTGATTGAGCGAATTCATCAAGGATTGAATCTCGGTCACTCGTGAGATGCGCTCGATCTGCACGCCTTTTTGACCCATCAGCATTCCCGCAAATTCACTGGTTCTGACAATTGCACCAGCCAATCTGCCGATGAAAAAATGAATCAGCAGGGAAAAGATGAACAGTGCAAGCAGGCTGAATACAAGAATGTTTGTCCAGACTGTCTGAATCTGCCGCTGCATCCGGTCCAAGCTGGAACCAACCTCTATCCAGCCAATCAACTCACCACGCTTGATGGGTTGGCCCAGCTTGAGCAGGCCAGCTTCACTTTGGAAGCCCTCTTTCAAGGGAATGAGCTTGTTCCAGATATCGGACGCCAACACCGCTTGCCCATCGCCTGAACGGCGCACATGCACCAATACGCGGCCGCCGTGATCGGCCAGCACCAGTTCTCTCAGTTCGCCAGTTAGCACCGCCCGACGAAACTTGCTTTCAATCAAATCAAATTTTTCAAGCAATAGGTCGTCAGCAACGGATAAGTCAAGAATGCTTGCAGTGCTCAGCAGCTCATTTTTCAGCTCTTCCTGTTCGCGGACCTTGACCTGCTGTGCCATGTAAAGGCCAAAGGCCGCAAAAAACGCCAGGATGAGCGCATTGACAATGAGAGTCAGCAGTGTTTTGAGCCGCATGAAGGTGGGCCAGTTGACTGCAATTGCGGCCTGATGATCAGGCGACACCCATGACGTACTGCTCAAGCCGCAGATTTTCCAGAGGCTTGTATTCTGAAAAATCCGTCCGAATCAGGCTGTTCATGCCGATCGCGCGCAGCAGTTTCAGGCCCTCGGAGTTGGCATTGAGGCCGAGCAGGGCTTTTTCCATTGCAGTGCGCTGGGCTGCGGTCACACGGGGGTGGACCGCTATGGGATGAGAGGGAGCTTTTGGGGTTTTGAAAATTATGCGCAGCTGCTTCTTTATATTTTCTGGCTGCTGATCCAAGGTGGATTGAATCCCGCCGCCAGCCTGTGCTGTACCGTTGATCACCTGGCGATAAACATTGCTGTGGGTTTGGCTATAGGTGGTTTGAAACTTGAGTTTGTATTTTTCCGTCAGGAGCGCACGCATATAAAGCGAGGCACCAAACGCATTTGGTGATGGGAAGGTCATCTTGGACTTATCGAGTTCCATCAGACTGTTGATGGCTGAGTCATCGCGGATGACAAGAATGCCTTCGAGCTGGTCAATATCACGCACCATGGGCAGATAGCCTTGGGCTTTGTGTGCCATGACCGCGTGGTAGGGATTGAGATAAACCAGGTCGAACTCACCTTGCAGGAATGCAGTTTCAAATTGTGGGATGCTGGGGTAGAGCTTGATATCGATGTCGATCTTGGCAAGCTTGCTGATTTCATTGACCAGTGGCTTCCATTTTTCAAAGATCACCGAAGGCAGAATCTGCGGCACGATCCCCATCACCAGGTGCCGACCCATGTTGGCTTTGCCAGTTAGTGGTAGGGCGGATGCCAGGATAGTGATCAGGTCTCTTCGGCGAATAGAAAAAATCATTTTTCAGTTTGTCCAGTTAGGCCAGTGGGAGCGAGCGCCACGGTTCAAAGCGTTGCCAAGGCCTCTTCCCGCGATTCGTAGATGGC
>JAFMJA010000046.1 GCA_017853735.1 Burkholderiaceae bacterium
GCGGATGCTGCCGTCGTTGCAGCAGGTGTAACCGGCGACGCAATCCAGCGCGTTTTCTTTGGTCAGGTGGCGTGCTTTTTTGCCGATCACTACTGCCAGTTCGGCTTCGTAATCGAGCTTGCTGGAGGCCTTGGGCCGGATGATTGGCTGCAGGTGTGCGCCCAGCGAGGTGGCGCCGCGTAGAAAGAAGCTGGGGTACTCAGGGCGGGCATGGCCGCCTTCCTTGGCATGGTCGGCATAGTTCAGGCCCAGGCAGACCACCTTGCCAGGTCGGGGCACCAGGGGCAGGAAACGCACACCCGCCATGGGCTTGATGGCAGTGGCAGCGGCACTGTCGGCCGCTTTCTTGGCCGCCGCCAGGCCACCGTCCATGGCCAGCAGGCTGGCCATGTCACGCGGCAAGGATGGTGCAGCCAGTGAGAGGTCAACAAACTCTTTGGCGTCCTTGCTGGTAAGCACACCGATCTTGCTGTGGCCTTGTTCTTCGAAACTGATCAATCGCATGGTTCTTCCTGGTGATAAAAAAATAAGAGAAGTGGATCAAGCTAGGGATGGGTGAGCAGCTATTCGACTTTGGCGCCGGTGCTCTTGACCACTTCAGCCCATTTGCTGACTTCATCGCGCAAAAATGCGCCGAACTGGGCAGAGGTGTTGCGGCTGGACTCCATGCCCAGGCTGACGAATTTTTCTTTCGATTCGGGCAGCTCCATGGCCTTGTTGATTTCGGCATTGATGCGTTCCACCAGCGCAGGCGGCGTGCCGGCTGGTACAAACAGGCCCACCCAGGTGTAGTCGTCGAAATCCTTGTAGCCAAACTCGGTGATCGAGGGCACCTCAGGCAGCAGGGGGTTGCGTTTGGCACTGGTCACCGCAATGGCGCGCAGCTTGCCGGCCTTGATCTGTGGCACAGCTGGCGGCATGGAGGTGGATGACATGGAGGTGTGGCCAGCCACTACTGCACCCACTGCCTGCGCTGGCTGGTAGGGTACATGCACGATATCGACCTTGGCAGCGGCTTTCAAGCGCTCCATCGACAGGTGGGTGGTGGTGCCGATGCCCGAGGAGGCGTAGGTGAGTTTTTGGGTGCGGGCCAACTCGACCAACTCCTTCAGGTCCTTGGCGGGGGTGTTGGGGTGAACGGTCAGGATGTTGGGCGTGCGTGGGCCGAGGGCCAGGGGCACAAAATCCTTGATCGGGTCGTAGCCGGCATTGGGGTAGAGCGAGGGGTTGACCGAATACGCCACGCTGTGCACCAGGATGGTGTAGCCGTCGGGTGCAGCGCGCTTGACCTGGCCGGTGGCAATATTGCCGCCCGCGCCGGGCTTGTTTTCAACCACAAAGCTGCCGCCGGTGATCTCGCCCAGCTTCTGCGCCACCACCCGGGCGATCACATCGGTAAAGGCGCCGGGGCCAAAGCCCACCACGATATTGACCGGCTTGGCCTTGGGCCAGTCGGCGCCGGCCTGGGCCCAGGCGCTGACACCAGACAAGAGGCAGGCAGTGGCCACGAGCGCGGCAAATAACGATCGGATGGGTGCTTGAGGCATGGTTGGTCTCCTGATGGTTTGTTATCGGGCTTTTGCCAAAGGCGACATGGTAATCCCAAACTGTTCTCACCTGGCCCAATCCTGTTCGCAGCGGGTGCTGCTGCGGGCTGGCTCTTGGCTCACAATCTAGGCCTGTCACGATTGGATTGAGGCCAATGAAAACCTTTCAGACCCTGCAGGAACTGCACCCTTTGGTAGGCCAGGAAGTGGCTGTGAGCGACTGGACCACCATCACCCAGGAACAGGTCAACCGGTTTGCCGATGCCACGGGCGATCACCAGTGGATCCATGTCGATCCCGAGCGCGCCAAGGCGGGGCCGTTTGGTGCGCCAATTGCCCATGGATTTCTCACCCTGTCGCTGCTGCCGATGTTTTTTGAGTCCGCTGTGCGCTTCGAGCAGACACGCATGGCGGTCAACTACGGCCTCAACCGGGTGCGCTTCATGGCACCAGTGCCGGTGGGCAGCCGCTTGCGCGCACGACTGGCCCTGCTCAAGTGTGAAGACATCGACAAGCAGGGCATCCAGATCACCTGGCAGGTCACGGTGGAGCGTGAGGGCGCTGCCAAGCCGGTGTGTGTGGCCGAATCGATTACCCGCCGTTATCCCTGAGGGGTGTGGGTTCCGGCAAAACCGATTTGCCGCCACGCCTCATACACCGTCACTGCCACCGCGTTGGACAGGTTCAGGCTGCGCTGGCCGGCCAGCATGGGTAGGCGTAACTGCTGTGGGGGTGCAATCGCTGAGCGCACTGTATCGGGTAGGCCGCGCGTCTCCGCGCCGAAGACCAGCCAGTCGCCCGGCTCGAAGCGGACCTGGTGCACTGAGCGGGTGCCCCGGGTGGTGAGCGCAAACAGGCGCTCTGGGCGCGGTTGCATGGCCTCCACAAACTCGGCCCAGCTTGCATGGCGCTTGACCTCGGCATATTCGTGGTAATCCAGCCCGGCACGCCGCAGCTGCCGATCCTCCATGGCAAAGCCCAGCGGCTCGATCAGGTGCAGGTCGCAGCCGGTGTTGGCTGCCAGCCGGATCACATTGCCAGTGTTGGGCGGTATTTCGGGCTCGACCAGAACGATGTGGAACATGCCGGAATTGTCGCTGAGGGCAGGCAGGCTCAGGGCGAATCGGTGCGTGCCAGGACCATCCCGGTGATATGGTCTGCTCCAGCCTCGCGCAGCGCCTGGGCAGCGGCAAACAGGGTGGCACCGCTGGTCATCACATCGTCGAGCAGGACCACCCGTTTGCCAGCCAGCTCGGCCACCCGCAGCGGGTCCACTGCAAATGCCTGCGCCAGATTGCGCAGTCTTTGTGCACGCGGCAAGGTGCTTTGCGGTGGGGTATGGCGCAAGCGCTGCAACAAGAAGGCGTCGGTCTTGGCGGGCGCCAGATGCCGGGCCAATTCCAGCGACTGGTTGAAGCCACGCTCGCGCAGGCGCTGCGGCGACAGCGGCAGCGGCAGCAGCCGATCACAGCGATCCAGGGCTAGCTCCACCCCCGGGGCGCTGCGCAGAATGCTCGCCAGAGTGCCAGCCATTGCAGGATTGGCGCCAAACTTCAGGCGAGCGATCAGCTCTGACCAAGGATAGGCATAAGGCAGTGCCGCCAGACACGCGTCCAGCGCAGGCGGCTCACGCAGGCACGCACCGCATTGGCTCACACCCTGTGGCACCGGCAGGGCGCAGCTGCGGCATCGCACCACCTGCGGGCTAAAGCAGGCTACGCAGTTCTGGCAAACAGGCTCGGAGGGCCAGGCATGGCAAATTGCACAGCGGCTTGGCAGCCGCTTGGCAAGACCTTGCAGCAGGGCGCCCAGCATCGGATCACTATACTCGCCAGTCCCCGTCGATGCATCATGAGCTCAGAGCGCCCCCCCACACTTGACGCCACCGCTGCAGAGCGCTGGCTGCAGCGCCCGCACCAGGAGTCTGCCTGGCTCCACGAGGAGGTGGCCAGGCGCATGGTTGATCGGCTCGGATGGATCCGGCTGCAACCAGCAAGCTGGATGCACTGGGAGCCTTTGCTGGGTGGCCGGCAGGCCCATGCGGCGCTGCGTGCGCGTTATCCCCGTGCCAGCGCCTTGGTCGGCGGTCATGAGGTCAGCCAGGACTGGGCGATGCTGGCCCCCAGGCGGCCCTGGTGGCATCCCTTGGCCTGGCGCCAATCAGCTCCAGCACAGCCAGATCCGAAGGGCGTGGAGATGCTGTGGGCGAATATGGCTCTGCACATGGCAGCAGATCCGCAGGCGCTGATTGAGCGCTGGCATCAACAACTGGCTGTGGGGGGCTTTCTGATGTTCTCCTGCCTGGGCCCGGACAGTCTGCATGAATTTCGAACGCTTTACGCAGCGCTGGGCTGGCCGCCCCCCGCCCATGAATTCACCGACATGCATGACTGGGGCGATATGCTGGTGCAGGCCGGCTTTGCGGAGCCGGTCATGGACATGGAGCGCATTGAACTGAGCTTTGCCACGCCTGAGCGCTTGCTGCAGGAGCTGCGTGGCCTGGGGCGCAACCTGCACCCCGGGCGCTTTGCGGCATTGCGGTCTCGCCGCTGGCTTTCGTCATTGCACCAGGCCCTGTTGCAACTGCCCAGAACAGATCAAGGGCAGCTGAAACTGACTTTCGAGGTGATTTATGGGCACGCCTTCAAGCCGGCACCTCGTTTCGCCATGAAAGAGCAGACCGTGCTGCCACTGGAACAACTGCGCGAGTCGCTGCGCCGCGACAAGCCCGATCCCAGCCGCTGAATGCTGAATCGGTCCGGACTGATAGCGCCCGGGGTACCTTGGACGCTCGGCTACAATCGCGGGTTGAATTAATCCCGTGGCTTGAAAAGACCTTGAACCAATAAGGCAATGAAGAAGTGAACATGATGAAACACATCTCCGACAAAGTGACTTCGCTGCTGCTTGCAGCAGGTGCATGGGCCGGCACTGCGGCATTCTCAGTGGCCCAGGCAGTCAACGACCTGCCGGGCGGCCCGGCGGTCAACCAGCTCAACCTGCATCCTCCGGTGACCAAGATTGCCCAGGATATTTACGGGCTCAATATCTTCATGCTGGTGTTGTGCACAGTCATTTTTGTGCTGGTGTTTGGGGTGATGTTCTATTCAATCTTCAAGCACCGCAAGTCACTTGGCCACAAGCCGGCCAGTTTTCATGAGTCGGTTACGGTCGAGGTGATCTGGACCATCGTGCCCTTCATCATCGTGATTTTGATGGCCCTGCCGGCCACCAAGACCATCGTGGCCATGAAGGACACCAGCAACGCAGACCTCACCATCAAGGCCACCGGCTACCAGTGGAAGTGGGGCTACGACTACATCAAAGGTGAGGGCGAGGGCATCGGCTTTTTGTCCACCCTCGACTCTGATCACCGCGCCATGTCCAATTCGGGCAACCCACCACCCACCGACAATTACCTGTTGAAAGTGGACAACCCGCTGGTGGTGCCTGTGGACAAAAAAGTCCGCATCATCACCACCGCCAATGATGTGATCCATGCCTTCATGGTGCCTGCATTTGGCATCAAGCAGGATGCCATTCCCGGCTTTGTGCGCGACACCTGGTTCCGTGCCGAGAAGACTGGCGATTTCTATGGCCAGTGTGCCGAGCTGTGCGGCAAGGAACATGCCTACATGCCCATCCATGTGAAAGTGCTGTCGGCAGAGGACTACGCCAAATGGGTGGCCGGCAAGCAAAAGGAAATGGCCGCCCAGGCTGATGACCCGAACAAGGTCTGGACGCTGGATGACTTGGCCAAACGCGGTGAGAAAGTCTATGCCGCCAACTGTGCAGCCTGCCATCAGGCCAATGGCAAGGGTGCTGGCCCGATCAAGGCGCTGGATGGTTCGGCCATTGTGCTCGATGCCGACAAGGGCAAGCAGATTGGGATCATGTTGGCCGGTGCGGGCAACGGTGCCATGCCGGCTTGGAAGCAGTTGAGCGATACCGAGATTGCCGCTGTTGTGACCTTTACCAAGAACAACTGGTCCAACAAGACCGGCCAGTTGGTTCAGCCTGCCGACATCAAGACGGCGCGTAAATAAACCCAGCCGTCTACCGATTCAAGAAGTACTGCAAAGGAAATCAAGATGAGCGCTGTTCTAGACCATCATCACGATCATGCCCACGACGACCACCACCATGCCCCCTCGGGATGGCGGCGCTGGGTCTATGCCACCAACCACAAAGACATTGGCACGCTGTATCTGCTGTTTGCCTTCGCCATGTTCATGTTCGGGGGCGTCCTGGCGCTGGGCATCCGGACTGAACTGTTCCGTCCTGGCCTGCAGATCGTGAATCCTGAGCTGTTCAACCAGCTCACCACCATGCACGGACTGATCATGGTGTTCGGTGCCATCATGCCGGCCTTTGTGGGCTTTGCCAACTGGATGATTCCCATCCAGATCGGTGCGCCGGACATGGCTTTTGCGCGCATGAACAACCTGAGCTTCTGGTTGCTGATCCCCGCCGGCCTGTTGATTGTGATGTCCTTCTTCATGCCTGGTGGCGCCCCCGCTGCGGGCTGGACTCTGTATGCGCCCTTGACGCTGCAGATGGGCCCCTCGATGGACTCTGCCATTTTCGCCCTGCACATCCTGGGCGCCTCGTCGATCATGGGCTCGATCAACATCATCGTGACCATCCTCAATATGCGGGCGCCTGGCATGACACTGATGAAGATGCCGCTGTTTTCCTGGACCTGGCTGATCACCGCCTATCTGCTGATCGCGGTGATGCCGGTGCTGGCTGGCGCCATCACCATGACCCTGACCGACCGCCACTTCGGCACCTCCTTCTTCAACCCGGCTGCTGGCGGTGACCCGGTGATGTTTCAGCACATCTTCTGGTTCTTCGGCCATCCCGAGGTCTACATCATGATCTTGCCGGCTTTCGGCATCATCAGCCAGGTGGTACCGGCGTTTGCCCGCAAAAAGCTATTTGGCTATGCCTCCATGGTCTACGCCACTGCCTCGATTGCCATCCTGTCCTTCATTGTGTGGGCGCACCACATGTTTACCACCGGCATGCCAGTGGTTGGCCAGCTGTATTTCATGTACGCCACCATGCTGATTGCCGTGCCCACCGCGGTGAAGATCTTCAACTGGATTGCCACCATGTGGCGTGGCTCGATGACCTTCGAGACCCCGATGCTGTGGGCGATTGGCTTCATCTTCGTGTTCACCATGGGCGGCTTCACCGGCCTGATCCCGGCGATTGCCCCGATCGACATCCAGATCCAGGACACCTATTTCATCGTGGCCCACTTCCACTATGTGCTGGTGGCTGGCTCGCTTTTTGCCATGTTCGCCGGCTTCTACTATTGGGCGCCCAAGTGGACTGGCGTGATGTACAACGAGGCGCGCGGCAAGATCCATTTCTGGTGGTCGCTGATCTCCTTCAACATCACCTTCTTCCCGATGCACTTCCTGGGACTGGCCGGCATGCCGCGTCGCTACGCCGACTACCCCATGCAGTTTGCCGACTTCAATGCCATCGCTTCGGTGGGAGCCTTCCTGTTTGGCTTTGCCCAGGTTTACTTCTTCTTCTTTGTGGTTCTGCCGGTGATGCGTGGCAAAGGCGAAAAAGCAGCTCAAAATCCCTGGGAGGGCGCCGAGGGCCTGGAGTGGGAATTGCCTTCGCCGGCACCCTACCACTCATTCTCCAGCCCGCCCAAGCTCAATGCCAGCGCCACCAAGGTGATTGGCTAAAGGCACAGAGCTGGACGCTGAAGTGATGGACAAAGAGACGCAAAAAAAAGGCAACCTGCGAATGGCGCTGATCCTGCTGACCGTGGTGATTGCCTTCTTTGTCGGTTTCATGTTCAGGATGGCGTTTTTGCGCTGACGGTTGTATGGAACTTCGCCACGAAAACCTGAGGATGATGGGCAAGCTGACAGTGGTGGCCGCTGTCATGTTCGGCTTTGGCTATGCGCTGGTGCCGATGTACAAGGCGATCTGTGAATTCACCGGCATCAATGTGCTGGCCCTGGGCGAACGCAATACGGGCCTGAGCAAAGCTGTTGCCAACAATACCCAGGTGGATTTCAGCCGCACCATCACGGTGGAATTCGATGCCAATTCCCGTGGACCCTGGAGCTTTCGTCCGGCGCAGAATCACATGCTAGTGCATCCTGGCCAGATGAACACCGTGATCTACGAATTCCAAAATACGCAGAATCGTCGCATGGCTGCGCAGGCCATCCCGAGCTATGCCCCGATGCAGGCAGCTGCGCACTTCAACAAGCTGGAGTGCTTCTGCTTCAACGAGTACACCCTGGAGCCGGGCGAGAAAAAACAGTGGCCAGTGGCCTTTGTGATCGATCCCAAGCTGTCCAAGGATGTGCGCACCATCACCCTGTCCTACACCTTCTTTGAAGTGGGCAGCAAGACACCACCTGCACCTGCCTCGACCGTCGGTGCGGCACCTGCCCCGTCCAAGGAGAGTGGGGCATGAGCGACAGTCAGAAATTGCCAGTCGATCGCGCCAGCACCACATTTTTTCAGACGGTGCGTGCGGTGGCCTGGTCGTTTCTGGGGGTACGTAAGAAGAGTGAATTGGATGCAGACATGGCCCGCCTCAACATCTTCCATATCCTGGCGGTTGGATTTGTTGGTGCCATCCTGTTTGTGCTGACATTGATTGCCCTGGTGCACTGGATCGTGGCCAAGTAAGGCCAGCGCCAGACACCCTTTATTTGAGAAAAGCTGAACTGCAAGGAATGGAGCAAAAATGAGTTCGACTTCACACGGCAGCACCCCGTACTACTTTGTGCCGGAACCCTCACGCCATCCTGTCATGGCGGCAACAGGGCTGTTCTTTGTCCTGTTTGGCGCTGGCCAGTGGATCAACGGCGCTGACTGGGGCAAGTACAGCCTGCTGGCCGGTATGGTCCTGTGGCTGTTTGTCTTGTACCAGTGGTTCCGCGACGCCATCGGTGAGAGCGAAAGTGGCCAATACGGACGCAAGATTGACATCTCTTTCCGCTGGAGTATGACCTGGTTCATCTTCTCCGAGGTGATGTTCTTCGGTGGCTTTTTCTCCGCCCTCTGGTGGGTGCGTGTGCACTCGGTGCCCGAATTGGGCAGCCTGGACAATGCACTGTTGTGGCCGGACTTCAAGGCGGTCTGGCCCACTGTAGCTGCCGGCATGACGGCCTCGCCCGCGGGTGTCATCGAGCCCTTCCAGACCATGGGCCCCTGGCCCCTGCCCACTATCAATACCGCCTTGTTGCTCACCTCGGGCGTCACTCTGACCATTGCCCACCACGCCCTGCGCGAGAACAACCGAGGCAAGACCATTGCCTTCATGTGGCTCACTGTGCTGCTGGGCCTGATCTTCCTGTTTGTGCAGGCCTATGAGTATGCCCACGCCTACAGCGATCTGAACCTCAAGCTCACCTCCGGCGTCTATGGCTCCACCTTCTTCATGCTCACAGGCTTTCACGGCTTTCACGTGTTTGTCGGCATGTTGATGCTGTTGTTCATCACCCTGCGTTTGCAAAAGGGCCATTTCACGCCTGAGCGCCATTTCGGTTTTGAGGGTGCTGCCTGGTATTGGCACTTTGTGGATGTGGTTTGGCTGGGCTTGTACATCCTGGTCTACTGGATGTAAGGTTCGCGGCTACTGCGCGGGCATGATCCGTCGTTGCGGGGCCCGTCGGGAAATCCTCACGTACCTCAAGGTACGCTCCGGTTCCCTGCCACCCGCGCCTAGGCTGAAGCCCGCTCGCTACGCCGCCTGGCGTGCGTGTGCCGACAAAACAAAAGCCGCTCAATGCGGCTTTTGTTTTTAGCTTGTCAAAATTTATTGGCCGGACTTGATGCCGGTGGGTTGGATATAGCCTAGTTTCCAGGCAATGAGAATGCAGATGAAGACCAGAATGGAAAAGCCCACCCGAAAGGCCAATGCACGCGCCATATTGCTGGTCTTGGGCTTGCCATCACGGCCATCGTTGAGCATGAAGAACAGCGCAGAGCCCAGGCTGAGCACAATGGCGATGAAAGCGAGTGCGACAAGGTATTTCATGACTGGAATTATCGCGTGAACACGAACAGGCGCCTGGTCTGGGTGACTTTGGCTGCTGCGCTGGCGTGTCTGGCCACAGCATCCCTCGGGTTCTGGCAACTCGGCCGTGCCGAGGAAAAGCTTGCGCGCCAGGCCAGCCTGGATCAGCGCGCGCTTGAGCCCGTCTTGTTGGCCGGCCAACTGGACGCCAGCGCGGTGGCGCCAGAACTGTCCTACCGTCGCATCGAGGCGCGTGGACATTGGCTGAGCGAGCGCACCATCTATCTCGACAATCGTCCGATGAACAGCCGGGTCGGCTTTTATGTGGTGACGCCGCTGCAACTGCAGGCAAGCGCTGAGGTGGTGCTGGTGTTGCGGGGCTGGGCAGCACGCGACTTCCAGGAACGCTCGCGCCTGCCGCCAGTCGACACTCCCTCCGGCCTGGTCAGCGTGGCGGGACGAATAGCCCCAGCGCTTGCCCGGCTCTATGACATGGGCGGTCCCGATACGGGTCAAATCCGGCAAAATCTCGATCTCGCGCAATACCGCGCGGAAAGTGGCCTGGCCCTGGCTTCCTACATCGTGCAGCAGACCGGTGAACCCTCCGAGGGTCTGCAGCGTGACTGGCCGCAAATCAGCACTGGTGTCGATAAACACTATGGCTACGCATTTCAATGGTTCGGGCTGAGTGCCCTGATAGCAGTTCTTTATGTCTGGTTCCAATTTGTCAGAAACCGCCAACAGCGTTCCGCCTGAGGCTGGGGCCGATCAGGTTCTGGGCCTCACCATCTATGACCTGCCCAAGCCGGAACAGGTGATGGCCGAGGCGGTACGGCGCACCCGCATGGGGCGCCTGAAAATGCTGGGCCTGTTCCTGATCTGCGCCGCACCGGTGCTGGCATCCTATTTCACTTACTACGTCATCCGTCCAGAAGGACGACGCAATTTCGGTGAGTTGATTGAGCCCCAGCGCGCCCTGCCAGATGCAGCCGCTCTGGATCTGACGGGGGTGCCCCGCCAGCTGCGTGAGCTCAAGGGCCAGTGGTTGCTGATCAGTGTGGGCAGTGCCGATTGCCGCGAAAGCTGTATCCAGCAGCTTTACTTTCAACGCCAGTTGCGCGAGGGCCTGGGCAAAGACAAGGAGCGGCTGGACCGTGTCTGGCTGATCAATGACAGCAAAAATCCACCCTCGGAGCTGATGCCCGGCTTGAAGGATGCCACCCTGCTGCGTGTAGCCCCCGATGTGCTGGCCAGCTGGCTGGTGCCTTCCAGTGGCCACGCCATTGAGGAGCACCTGTACCTGGTCGATCCCCATGGCAACTGGATGATGCGCTTTCCGGCCAATCTGGAGCTGACTGGCGCGGGCAAGGCCAAGCGCGACCTGGAGCGCCTGATGCGTGCCTCGTCATCCTGGGATGAGCCGGGGCGATGAGTATGGATTCCGTAGCGCTCTACAACCTCAGCCCGGCCCTGCGCTTGATGCTCATGGGCCTGGTGCTGGCGCTGGGCCCTCTGGCCTGGCTGTGGTTGCGCCAGCGCCAGCACCAGGCGGTGCGCCGACTGCAGGGCCTGACTCTGCTGACACTTTTTCTCACCTTTGACCTGATCCTGTTTGGCGCATTCACCCGGCTCACCGACTCGGGGCTGGGTTGCCCGGACTGGCCCGGTTGCTACGGCAATGCCAGCCCGGTCGGCGCCCAGGCTGAAATCCGCCAGGCGGAGCAAGCGCTGCCCAGCGGGCCGGTCACTCAGACCAAGGCCTGGATCGAGATGATCCACCGCTATCTGGCCACGGCAGTGGGTGTGCTCATCCTCGTGCTGACTGCGGCCACCTGGCGTGCCCGGCGTCTTGCGCCTGGCAGCTTGCCTATTTCGCCCTGGTGGGCCACCGCCACCCTGGTCTGGGTGTGCATTCAGGGCGCTTTTGGTGCCCTGACAGTGACCATGAAGCTTTTTCCTGCCATCGTCACCCTGCACCTGCTGGGCGGAATACTCCTGCTGGTTTTGCTGGCTGTGCAGGCGCAACGCTATGCGCAGGCGCTTCATGCGCGGGCAGCACCCCGGATGCCTGCCGCCTTGCGACACCTGCTCTGGCTTGGCCTCACATTGCTGACTATTCAGCTGGCGCTGGGTGGCTGGGTCAGCACCAACTACGCGGTGCTGGCCTGCACAGAATTTCCTAAGTGTCAGGGCAGTTGGTGGCCGCCCATGGATTTTGACCAGGGCTTTGAGCTCTGGCGTGCATTGGGTTTCACCGCCGATGGCGCACACATCAGCTTTGCTGCGCTGACTGCGATTCACTATGCCCATCGTCTGATGGCCTATCTGGTGATCGCGGTGCTTCTGCTGCTGGCCTGGCGCTTGCGGGCGCAAGCCGGCTGGCGAGATGCGGCTGGCTGGCTGATCTTCTTGGTGGTGCTGCAGTTGCTCACTGGCCTGAGCAATGTGGTGCTGGGCTGGCCGCTGCTGGCTGCGGTGCTGCACACCGGAGGCGCTGCGGCCCTGGCGATGGTCTTGGCCTGGTGTCTGGCGCGCAGTCGCAGCACACAAGCTGAATATGCAGGCGCTTTGCCGACTTCGGGGTTTGCTGCATGAGTGCCTCCTCCTTGTCCTCGGCCATGCCCTCAGTGTTTAGCCAGTTCTATGCGCTGACCAAGCCGCGGGTGGTGCAGCTGATCGTCTTTTGTGCGCTGATCGGCATGGTGCTGGCGGTGCCTGGCCTGCCTTCATGGCCTGAGCTGCGTCTGATGTTGCTGGCCAGCCTGGGCATCTGGCTGGTGGCGGGTGCGGCCGCAGCGTTCAATTGCATTGTCGAAAAAGGCATTGACGCCAAGATGAAACGCACTGCCTGGCGGCCCACTGCCAAGGGCGAGCTCAGCGACCTGCAAACCCTGCTGTTCTCCGCGGTCTTGTGCAGCGCAGGTTCTGCCTTGCTGTACGCATGGGTCAATCCACTCACGATGTGGCTCACCTTCGCCACCTTTGTCGGCTACGCCATCATCTATACCGTGATCTTGAAGCCGCTGACACCGCAAAACATTGTGATCGGCGGGGCTTCAGGCGCCATGCCGCCGGTCCTGGGCTGGGCTGCGATGACCGGAGAAGTGGGGCCCGAAGCGCTGATCCTGTTTCTGATCATCTTTCTCTGGACGCCACCGCATTTCTGGGCGCTGGCACTGTACCGGGTGGAGGACTACCGCCAGTCTGGGCTGCCCATGCTGCCAGTGACCCATGGCAACGAATTCACCCGCCTGCAGATCCTGCTCTATACCCTGATCCTCTTCGCTGCCTGCCTGATGCCCTTCATCTACCGCATGAGCGGCTGGCTTTATCTGCTGGCAGCTATTGCCTTGAGCATCGGTTTCTGCATTTATGCCTGGCGGCTCTGGCGCAGCTACTCTGATGAACTGGCGCGCAAGACCTTCCGTTTCTCGCTCATCCACTTGAGCCTGCTGTTTCTGGCCTTGCTGGTGGACCATTACCTGTGATGCGTATGAATACCGCTGCTTTTGCCACTTTCAATTTGCCACGTTGGCTGAGCCGGCTCTTGCTGGCCGTATTGCTGATCGGACTGGGCGCCTGCAGCAAAGACAAGCCCAGTTTCAGCGCCATTGATGTCACCGGCGCTGACTACGCCAAGGATTTCGCGTTGATCGACCAGCACGGGCAGGCGCGTCGCCTGGCAGATTTTCGCGGCAAGGTGGTGGTGATTTTCTTCGGCTACACCCAGTGCCCTGATGTCTGCCCTACCACCATGAGCGAGCTGGCAGAGGTCAGAAAATTGCTGGGTGCGCAGGGCGAAAAAGTGCAGGCCCTGTTTGTCAGTGTGGATCCAGCCCGTGACACCCCGCAGGTGCTCCAGGCCTATATGGCCAATTTCGACCCGAGCTTCATCGCCCTCTATGCCCAGTCGCCCGAACAATTGGCCGCACTGGCCAAGGACTTCAAGGTCTATTACAAAAAGGTTGATGGCAAGACGCCAGGCAGTTACACCATGGACCATTCCGCCGGCAGCTATATCTACGACCCCGAAGGGCGCCTCAGGCTCTACACCCGCTACGGCAGTGGGGTGACTGCATTGGTCGCTGACATCAATTTGCTGTTGCAGGGTAAGTAAATTCCTGTTGGGAATGCGCCCGACGGCGCACGTGTTTTCTTTGACTTGCCAAAGGTGTCGCGGTCAAGGTTGATTGTTTCGT
>JAFMJA010000301.1 GCA_017853735.1 Burkholderiaceae bacterium
TCTCTGCTGCGTAGTCGGTATCAAGAATCCTGCTTCGCGAAGCTTGAAGATTCATAGAGGTGTTGTGCAAATTGGTGATCGCAGCGTTGAGTTGGTTTTGATATGTTCCCATCGAAGCACGTGCACTCGATACAGTGTTAATCGCTGAGTCGAGGATTGAAAGCGCAGTGTACGATGACCCCGTACTTGTTAGGGCCACACCCGTGATAGACAAGGCACTCGCTGCAAGATTGTTAATAGTTACTGAAATGTAATCATTGGTCGTGGAGTCAGATCCAACCTGAATCTTTTGTGAAGTGTAGGTTCCATCAATTAACGAGACGCCGTTAAATTTTGTAACGCTTACAACTCGACTAATTTCACCTACAAGTGCAGTTGCCTCAGAATGAAGTGAGGTGTGATCGGCGCCACCATTGGTGTCATTGGCCGATTGCACGGCAAGTTCACGGATCCGCTGCAGGCTGTCTTGAATCGCGGCCATGCTGCCCTCAGCGGTCTGCGTAACAGAGATTCCATCATTCGCATTGCGAATGGCAGCTGCCATGCCACGAATTGTGGCAGTCATGCGTGTGCTGATGGCCAGGCCAGCAGCATCGTCTTTAGCGTTGTTGATGCGCAAGCCGGAGGACAGGCGCTCCATCGCGCGCTGCTCGTTAAGACTAGACGAGTGCAATGAGTTTTGTGCTGCAATTGAACTGATGTTTGTATTGATGATCATAGCCATGGAATTTCTCCTTCAATGTTTACGAAGTGACAAGAATTCCAAAGTGAAATCTTGTTACTTGATGATTCGGAACTATTGGTCAAAACTTAAATGGGTTAATGAATATGTTTGGCAATTCTGAGAATGTCAGGAAGTCTCATTGAAGAGAATTCCTTTCATGCGGTCAATGTTGTGCGCAATCTTTACAACCGTCTCATTTGGAATCTGCCTGACGACTTCACCCGTGTTAGTACTGCGCACCGTAACCACCGGGCCGCCAACGGCCTCATCGACATGAAAACCCAGGCCACGGTTGTTAGAGTTGATTTGCTGGTTTAGCAGCTTGACCGCGTCTTGGATCGACTGTCTAACCTCTGCCTGGTCAAACTGTATGGCTACCGGTTTGGGGGCCTGCACTTTGGGGGCTTCGGGGACTCGGACCGCAGAAGACGCGGTTGGCGGTGATTTAGCCGCTGGGCGTGGGGCCGCCATCCCCGCGCCCGCATTGGCAATATTGCTAATTTCTGACGCCATGGTTCTCCGTCCTTTGTTGATTACTATCTGAGCTCTTCGTATGGGTCAGAACTTGTCTAACCCTACGAACGCTAGAAAGATGCTCAGTGGTCTGTGAATCGACCTGTGGGGAGAGAACTTTAGGGGGTAGCGGCAAAGAATAGCCGCTAATAAGTAAAAACCCTTACGGGTCAGTTTTTGGTGTAAGCGGCCATCATGCCGTCAAAGGTGCTCTTAAGGCTGGTTTGCGTAGCCTTAATCTGTCCAACCAAGCTGTCCATGGCAGAAAACTGGTCGGTATAGCGTTTTAGGATCACCTGAAGCCGGGACTGGAGTTCATCCAGCTGTTTTTGATAGTCAGTGATCTTGTTGGTCTGGTTGTCGCTCAGGGTGGTCAGTGTTCCACCGATCGGATCGAGCAGATTTCCCAATTTTTTATACGATTCACCAGCGATACCGGCTGGCGTTGGGTTGAATTTGGTCTGGTTTTCCTGATTGTTGGACAACATCTTGACCACATCGTCAAAATTGTCCTTGAGGGCGTTATCAAGCTTGGTGTTATCAATCTGGAGCTGGCCATTTTTATCAACAGAAACGCCAATGTTGCGCAGGGCTGTCATATTCCCTGAAGGGGTGTTGGAGTCTCCAATCACCATATTGCGAATTTGGTTGCGAACACTGCTAACAATGGAATTGCCAATGAGGGTTGCGCCGTAGGTGTCAACAGTGGATTTGGGGTCAGACACCACCCCAAGCATGGTGATGGCATCGTTGTAGTTTGTGACTAGCGCTTGTATCTTGGTTTTTACAGCAGAGCTGTCACGACTTAGGTTCAGTGTCGCGCCAGTCGCCCCCCCCGTGGTGGGCGAAACCAGATCCAGGGTCACGCCTGCGATGGCGTCTTGGATGGTGTTGCTGGCAGAGGACATGTCCATGCCATCCACACTGAGACTGGCATTGCTGGCAGTCTGAAGATTGCCCCAGTAAAGGGCGTCGGCAGCGCTGGTGCTGACCGCCAAGTTCGTCACATTGGTGTTGGAGGTGCTGCTGGTGGCGGTGAGGGTGGTGCCACTCAGGCTGCCGGTGCTGAGCCCACTCAGGCTGCCGCTGTAGGAACCCAGCGGCCCGCCGTCTTTCGAGCTGGCACCATCAGCCAGGTTGCTGAAAGCGCTGGCCACCTGGGCGGCCGTCAAGTCCTTGCCTGCGGTGAAGGTAAGGCCAGCCACGGTGACCGATTCACCTGCCGCTAGGCTGTTAAACGTAACTTGCGATGATTCAGTGGTGTTGGCAACAGCGTCGCCATCGGTGGTGACTACTGCCGGAGGTATTGGCGCCGCCGGTGCGGTCAGGCTGCTGGTGACGGTGAAGTCGTTTGCTGCGCCGGTGGGGCCGGTTAGCATGATGCGCCAGGGCAGGGCGCCAGCACCGGTGTTGACCAGGCTGGCCTTGACCCCGGTGCCCGCGGCGTTGATGGCGGTCACCATGTCTTGCGGGGAGGTATAGCCCTGTGGGATATTGACTGTGGTGGCCGCAGCGCCATGCACGCTGATGGACAAGGTAAAGGCATTGCCCCCATTGAGAGTGTCGGTGGCCGAAGCTGTCAAACCCGCGCTGACAGTGCGCTGCGCCAGGGCTATGCTGTTGACAACGATGGAATGGCTGCCAGTGTCTGCCTTGGCGCTGGTGGTGACATTGAAGGCGCTGGGCTGGGAGCTGCTGGCGGTGATGCTGCTGAAGTCGCTCTGGTCTTTCAGGTCGGCAAAGGCCGTCTGCAAATTGCCCAGCACATATTTGATGGCCGCGTAGCCCGAGATGGTGGCATTGGATTTATCGATCTTTTCCTGAATGTTGGCCTGCTGCGGCGCAATTTCGGCATTGGC
>JAFMJA010000302.1 GCA_017853735.1 Burkholderiaceae bacterium
CGACCCCGATGGCCACCGCCATGTCATGCACCTCGGTGTTGGCAAACAGGCGGTCGCGCTCGACCTCCCAGGTGTTGAGCACCTTGCCACGCAGCGGCAGGATGGCCTGGCACTCCTTGTCGCGCCCCATCTTGGCGCTGCCTCCAGCCGAGTCGCCCTCAACCAGAAAGAGCTCGTTGTGGCTGATGTCGCGGCTTTCGCAATCGGTCAGCTTGCCCGGCAGCACCGCCACCCCGGAGCCCTTGCGTTTTTCCACTTTCTGGCCGGCGCGCTGACGGGTCTGGGCCGCCTTGATCGCCAGCTCGGCCAGCTTCTTGCCGTACTCCACATGCTGGTTCAGCCACAGCTCCAGGCTGGGCCGCACAAAGCTGGAGACCAGGCGCACCGCATCACGCGAATTGAGACGCTCCTTGATCTGGCCCTGGAATTGCGGGTCGAGCACCTTGGCGCTGAGCACATAGCTGGCGCGGGCAAACACATCCTCGGGCAGCAGCTTGACCCCCTTGGGCAACAGACTGTGCAGCTCGATGAAGCTCTTGACTGCATTGAACAGGCCGTCGCGAAGGCCGCTGTCATGGGTGCCGCCGGCACTGGTGGGGATCAGGTTGACATAGCTTTCACGCACCGGCGCACCCTCTTCGGTGAAGGCCACCGCCCAGGCTGCGCCCTCGCCCTCGGCAAAGGTGTCGTTGTCCGTGGCAAATCCCTCGTTTTCGATCATCGGAATCACCGGGTCGGCCGGCAGGGCCTGCATCAGGTAATCGCTCAGCCCACCTTTGTATTGCCAGCTCTGGCTTTCCTTGTTTTTTTCGTTCAGCAGGCTGACCGTGACCCCAGGCATCAGCACCGCCTTGCTGCGCAGCAGGTGGATCAGCTCGGCCATGGGCAGGGCACTGGATTCGAAGTAGCGCGCATCGGGCCAGACCCGCACCGTGGTGCCCTGGCGGCGCTCGCCCTCGGCCAGGGCACGGGTGCGCAGGGGTTGGGTCACATCACCACCCTCAAACACCAGCTGCGCCACCTGCCCCTCGCGGTAGCTGCTGGCCTCCAGCCGCTTGGCCAGCGCATTGGTCACACTCACGCCCACCCCGTGCAGGCCACCCGAGAAGCTGTAGGCACCGCCCTGACCCTTGTCGAACTTGCCACCTGCGTGCAGGCGGGTGAACACCAGCTCGATCACCGGCGCCTGTTCCTCCGGATGCAGGCCAAACGGAATGCCGCGGCCGTCATCCTCAATGCTGACCGAGCCATCGGTGTGCAAGGTGACCTTGATCTTTTTGCCATACCCGGCCAGGGCCTCGTCGGCTGCGTTGTCCAGTACCTCCTGGATGATGTGCAGCGGATTGTCAGTGCGGGTGTACATGCCCGGACGCTGCTTGACGGGTTCGAGTCCCTTGAGGACGCGGATCGAGCCCTCGGTGTAATTGCTCTGGGGTTTGCTGGCCATGGGCGAATTCTAGACTGTATATAACCCCAGTCCTTGCAGTTTCAGGCAAGGGTTTTGCAATTCGCTACAGTTCAGCCCCATGACACATTCGAAAAAACTTCCCATGGTCCAGGTGCTGGCTTGCGGTGCGGCCATCGTCACCCTGTCCATGGGCACCCGCCATTCCTTTGGACTGTGGCTGCAGCCGGTGATCCAGGCCCATGACTGGGGACGGGAAACCTTTGCCTTTGCCGCTGCGGTGCAAAACCTGGCCTGGGGCGTGGCCGGTATTTTCTCGGGCATGCTGGCCGACAAATTTGGGGCCTTTCGGGTCATCATTGTCGGCGGCCTGCTCTATGCCCTGGGTCTGTTGGGCATGGCGCACGCTCACACCCCACTGCTCTTTGCCCTGACCTGTGGGGTGATGCTGGGCGTCGCACAGGCGGGCACCACTTATGCGGTGATTTACGGCGTGATCGGTCGCAACATCAACCCCGAACGCCGATCCTGGGCCATGGGCGTGGCCGCCGCGGCCGGCTCGTTTGGCCAGTTTCTGATGGTGCCCACTGCGGGCTACCTGATCAGCAGCATTGGCTGGCAACAGGCTCTGGAAATGCTGGGCCTGGCCGCCCTGCTGATCATTCCGCTGGCCTGGGGACTGCGTGAGCCGGTTTTTTCTGGCGGCGCCGCCCCCCAGCGCGAGCAGACGATTGCGCAGGCGGTACGCGAGGCTATCGGCTACCGCAGCTTTCAGTGGCTGATGGCGGGCTACTTTGTCTGCGGCTTTCAGGTCGTGTTCATTGGGGTGCACATGCCCAGCTACCTCAAGGACAAGGGCCTCAGCCCTGAAGTGGCCAGCTATGCCCTGGCGCTGATTGGCCTCTTCAATGTGTTTGGCACCTATGCTGCGGGAGCCCTGGGTCAGCGCCTGGTCAAGAAAAACATCCTGGCCTTCATTTACCTGGGCCGCTCGCTGGCCATCATCGCCTTTTTGATGATTCCGCTGAGCCCGCTCAGCGTCTATGTGTTCAGTGCGGTGATGGGCCTGCTCTGGCTGTCCACCGTGCCCCCCACCAACGCGATCGTGGCGCAGATTTTTGGGGTGGCCCATCTGTCCATGCTGGGCGGCTTTGTCTTTTTCAGCCATCAGATCGGCTCGTTCCTGGGTGTGTGGCTGGGCGGCTACCTCTATGACCGAACCGGCAGTTACGATGTCGTCTGGCTCATCTCCATTGCCCTGGGGGTGTTTGCCATGCTGGTCAATCTGCAGGTGCGCGAGACAGCCATCCGCCGACCGGCCGCCTTGCAAGCTGGACTGGCCACATGAAATCGCTGACCGCCCGCCTCCTGATCTGGCTGGCCATTGGGGCGGTCTTGCTGGCTGTGTTTGCCCTCTACGCTCGACCGGACTTTCTGCGCAGCCTGGCTGACCAGATCTGGGCCTGCTTCTGAGTCTGGCCGCATGCCTTCGGCCAGCCCCCACTGCCACGGTAGCGAAGCGCCATCGGCCTGGGTGCAACGCTGGAGCCACCTGCTGCCGCCCGCAGCCAAGGTGCTTGATGTGGCTTGCGGCCAGGGCCGGCACATGCGCTGGCTCTCAGGGCTGGGTCACCAGGTCACCGGTGTGGATAGATCGGGCGAGGCGCTGGAGGTGGCACGCCAGTGGGGAG
>JAFMJA010000047.1 GCA_017853735.1 Burkholderiaceae bacterium
GCTCCACCGTCATCACCGGTTTGACCCTGCCGATTGCCTTGATCGGAACTTTTCTATTCATGTACATGTTTGGCTTCACCATCAATATGGTGACCCTGATGGCCCTGTCGCTCTGTGTCGGCCTGCTGATTGACGATGCGATCGTGGTACGGGAAAACATTGTCCGACATGTCCAGATGGGCAAGAGCGCCTATCGTGCTTCCTTGGAGGGCACCCAGGAAATTGGGCTGGCTGTGCTGGCAACCACCTTTTCAATTGTGGCAGTGTTCCTTCCGATTGGTTTCATGGGTGGCATCATCGGCAAGTTTTTCCATGAATTCGGTATCACCATCGTTGCGGCGGTATTGATCTCGATGTTTGTCAGCTTCACCCTCGACCCCATGCTGTCCTCGGTCTGGCATGACCCGAGCATTCACCCCCAGGGGATCAAGCCCAAGCCCAGATCGCTCTACGACAAAACTGTGGGGCGCGTGACCGGCTGGTTTGAATCTGCAACCGACCGCTTGTCCGACATTTATCACGATCTTCTGGAATGGTCCCTGCGGCACAAGCTGGCAACCCTGGGCATGGCCATAGCCATATTTGTCACCAGCCTGATGCTGGTGCCCTTGCTGGGGACAGAATTTGTCCCTAAAGCCGACTTCTCCGAGACCACCATCAATTTCAACACCCCGGTAGGGTCCTCACTGGAAGCCACCGAGGCCAAGGCGCGGCAGGTTGAAGCGATCCTGCATGAACTGCCTGAAGTTCGTTACACCGTATCCACCATCAATACCGGCAGTGCCCAGGGCAAGATCTACGCCAGTGTCTATGTCCGCCTGATTGATCGCAAGGACCGAAAGCGTAATGTGGACCAGATGTCCGCGGTACTGCGCGAGCGCTTGCAGCAGGTGCCGGGCATGACGGTCACCCATGTTGGCTTGCTCGATCCAGTTGGAGGGAACAAGCAGATCGAATTTTCTCTTCAAGGCAGTGACCTCCAGGAACTCGAACGCCTTTCCCAGATCGTGCTTCAGAAGATTCGCCCCATTCCTGGTCTGGTGGACCTGGATTCCAGCCTCAAGCCCGACAAGCCGACGATTGACCTTCGCGTGCGCCGAGAAGCCGCTTCCGATCTGGGCTTCAATGTGACCCAAATTGCCAGCTCCCTGCGTACCCTGGTCGCTGGAGAAACCGTAGGCAACTGGCGCGCCCCCGATGACCAGACCTATGATGTCAAAGTCCGTCTTGCCCCAGCGGCGCGCAATGCATCCGAGGATCTGGAGCGTCTGCCCTTTGTGGCTGGTACTCAGCCCGATGGCAGCTCCCGCGTGGTTCGCCTGAACCAGCTCGCCGATATCATTGAATCCACCGGGCCTAATCAGATCAACCGACGCGATCTCTCAAGGGAAGTCGCGGTCAATGCCAACACATTCGGCCGTTCGATGGGTGAAGTTTCCGCGGACATCCGCCGTGCACTGGATGACATGGTGTTTCCCCCCGGCTATCGCTACCAATTTGGCGGCTCGACCAAGAACATGACCGAATCCATTGGCTATGCCATGTCAGCACTGATGCTTGCGGTCATTTTCATCTACATGATATTGGCCAGTCAGTTCAAAAGCTTCCTCCAACCCTTGGCCTTGATGACCTCCTTGCCGCTGACCTTGATCGGCGTTGTCCTGATGCTGATGATGTTTGGCTCGGCACTTTCACTTTTTTCCATGATCGGCGTCGTGATGTTGATGGGCCTGGTCACCAAAAATGCCATTCTGCTGGTGGACTTCGCGATCCGAGCCCGGCAGGACCAGGTGGATGAACAAGGCCGTTCCATTGTCGGATTGGACCGCAATGCCGCCCTGTTGTTGGCTGCCCGTGTTCGCCTGCGCCCAATCATGATGACCACCTTGGCCATGATCTTCGGCATGGTTCCTCTGGCATTCGCCCTGACCGAGGGATCAGAACAACGTGCCCCGATGGGTCAAGCAGTCATTGGCGGGGTGATCACCTCCTCCTTGTTGACCCTGGTGGTGGTGCCTGTGGTCTACTGCTACCTGGACGATCTGGCGCAATGGTTTCGCCGCAAGCTGGCTGCGTCGGCATAAGGCCTCTGTACAATTTTGCAACATCGTCTAAAATACCCCATGGAGTATAAAATGAACCTCGAGCAAGCCCGCTTCAACATGATTCAGCAGCAGATCCGGCCCTGGGATGTGTTGAATGGTGAACTGCTCGAATTGCTGACCTTGGTAAGGCGCGAAGAATTTGTGCCTGCATCGCACAAAGCGCTGGCCTTTGCCGACATAGAAATTCCCTTGCGCAACCCCACTGATGCCGCTTTGCGGCTGGGTCAATGCATGCTGGCGCCTAAAGTTGAGGCGCGCCTGGTGCAGGACGCCGCCGTTCAAAAGCACGAAAAAGTGCTGGAAATTGGCACTGGCTCGGGTTATGTGGCCGCTTTGTTGGCCCATCTGTCCCAGCGGGTGATCACACTGGAAATTGAACCCGAGCTGGTCGCCGTGGCCCGTTCAAACTTGCAAAAGGCAGGCATCCTCAATGCCGAGGTGCGCCTGGCTGATGGCTCCAAGGGCGTCCCGCTGGAAGCCCCTTTTGATGTGATCCTTCTCAGTGGATCTGTGGCTGAAATTCCCGATAAATTGCTGGAATCCCTCAAGCCAGGTGGGCGTCTGGTAGCCATTGTGGGTGAGGAGCCGATCATGCGAGCCACCACCATCACACGTACCGCGGGCCAAGGCTACAGCAGCAATCAGGGCTGGGATACGGTGGCGCCCCGATTGCAAAATTTTCCTGAGCATTCGCGCTTTAATTTTTAACACTGCATGTGCACGTCATGATTGAACAAGTACACCCGGGAGATCTCCAGAACTGGATGGAAAAAGTGCGCGCATTCGGCCAGCCCATCGTGCTCGATGTGCGCGAACCCAATGAACTGGAACGCGCCAGTGTCAAGGCCGATGGCTTCGAACTGGTCCACATTCCCATGGGCGTGATCCCGCCCCGCCTGGGCGAACTCGACCCTTCACGCCCAGTAGCCTGCTTGTGCCATCATGGCGCTCGCAGCATGCGAGTTGCTGCCTTTCTGGAGTACCAGGGTTTCCAGCATATTGCCAACATCTCCGGTGGCATCAATGCATGGTCCAACCAGCTTGATCCGACCGTGCCCCGCTATTGAGCTCGAAAAAATCATGAAACAACAACTTCTCTCCCCCTTGGCTCTGGCCGCCTTGACCGTTTTGTCTATGTCCGCCCGAGCACAAAGCCTGTCGGACCTGTACGACGCCGCGCGTCAATATGACGCCGCCTTCCAATCTGCCAAGTCCCAATACCAGGCCACCATGGCTGTGTCCGAGGAAGCTGACCAGCAAATACTACCCACGGTAAATTTATCAGTCACTGGTTCAAATGGACAGGTCAACGTCATCGAATCCAGTCCCAACAGGAGCTACACCAACCAGGGCATCTCGATGAGCGCTTCTCAGCCCTTGTACCGCCCCGGAAATATCGCCACGTACCGACAAGGCAAAAAGCAGATCGACGTAGCGCAAGCGGCCATCCAGACCGCTGAACAAGACCTGATAGTCCGTACCAGCCAGGCTTATTTCGATGTCCTGAACGCGCAAGACACCCTGACCTTTGTGCAAGCCCAGAAAACTGCAGTGGCCGAACAGTTGGCCTCGGCCAAGCGCAATTTTGAGGTAGGTACTGCCACCATCACCGATACGCGTGAAGCGCAGGCCAGGTTTGATCTGGTAGTTGCGCAGGAAATTGCCGCTGAAAATGATTTGCGCGTCAAAAACCTGGCTCTCAATCAATTAGTGGGGCGATCCAATACCACCCCAAAACCTCTGGCATCAATAGATTTGCCCAATTTGCTGCCTGATAACGTCAATACTTGGATTCAGCAAGCACTGGATGGCCATCCTAGCCTGAAGCAACTCAAAGCCACAGCAGAAATCGCTCGCCTGGAAGTCGAAAAAGCCAAAGCAGGCCACAAGCCGACCCTGGATATGACTGCCAGCTATGGGTATACCGAAAATATCAATGGAACTGCCATATCTGCAAGCACCTCCAAATCAGCGGTCGGAGTTGTTGGCCTCAGTTTCAACCTGCCCCTGTTCTCAGGTTTCTACACCCAAAACAGGATCAAGGAAACCTTGGCTTTGGCCGAGAAAGCCAGTTCAGATCTGGAGGCTGCGCAGCGCAATATTTCCCAAGCCACCCGCGCGGCATTTTTTGGCGTGCTATCCGGTCTGGGTCAGGTCAAGGCCTTGCAGGCTGCCGAGACTTCCAGCCAAAGCGCACTGGACGCCAACAAGCTGGGCTACCAGGTCGGCGTGCGTATCAACATCGATGTACTCAACTCCCAGAGCCAGCTCTTCCAGACCAAGCGTGACCTGGCCAAGGCGCGCTACGATGTGCTGGTCGGTGGCCTCAAGCTGCGACAGGCCAACGGTTCACTCAAAGCCGAAGACTTGCAATCGGTCAACACCCTGTTGGCCAAGTAAGCATTTCCATGATGGCAGCTGCGGTGCGATCAGCAGCACCCCGGTGAGCCTGGGCGAACCGGCTGGCTGATTCGGCCATCTTGGCGCAGCGGCTTGGATCGGCCAACAAATCCAGCCCCTCGGCCAGGGCCAGTTCCAGGCTCTCAAGACGCAAGGCAGCACCTGCTTGCTGCGCCAGTTCGGCAACCTCACTGAAATTGAAAGTGTGCGGCCCCATCAGGATCGGACAAGCGCAGGCCGCTGCTTCAATCAGATTTTGCCCCCCCAGCGGGGCAAAACTTCCACCCAGCAAGGCGGCATGACTCAAACCGTAATAGGTAGCCATTTCGCCCAGCGTATTGCCCAGCCAGACATCGGCTGGCTGAGGACCGGTGGCGCCCCATTCGCTGCGCCGGGACACAGTAAATCCAAGGGCCTGGACTGCATCGGCCACGGCTTCAAAGCGCTGCGGGTGACGCGGAACAAGCAACCATTGCACCGACTGCGCAACGTCCCAACGCGCACGCAGGCAGCGCAGAAAATCCGCCTCCTCCCCTTCCCGGGAGCTGGCAAACACCATCACCGGCCTGGACTGCGCAGCGCGCCATGCGCGGCCTCTGGCCAACTGGTCCTGGTCAATCTGGGCATCGAATTTGAGATTGCCAAACACTCCCTGCACTGGGGCCCCCAGGGCACGCAGACGCTCGGCATCATCGGTGTTCTGTGCCCAAACAGCATGCAGGCTTCGGTACGCTGGTTTTGCCAGGCATCCCAGCCACAGGGCGCTCTTGAGAGACTTCTCGCTCAATCTTGCATTGGCCAGCAGCAAGGGCACGCCAGAACTTGCGCACTGTGCCGCAAGATTGGGCCATACCTCGGTTTCCAGCAAAATTCCAATGCGCGGGCGGAAATGAGCCAGGAACCGCGACACCGCATCTGGGGTGTCCCAAGGCTGCCAGACCTGCGCTTCAGATTCCAATACCAGGCGCGCACCCTCGGCACGGCCAGTGGCAGTGCCATGGGTCAGCAGTAGACGCATGCCAGGTAGTCGAGAACGCAATCGCGACAACAGCTCCGCCGCAGCACGAGTCTCACCCAGCGAAACAGCATGCAGCCAGATTGTCTTGCCATCGTCAGGCCAGGGCGAATCGGTGTAACGACCAAAACGTTCCTCGACAGCCAGTAAATAGCCGGGCTCCTGATCGCCGCGACGAGCCAGCTTGCGCCGCAACAAGGGTTGGAGGCATCGCATCAACCAGGAATAAAGCCCCAAGATCACGATTTGGCAACCTCCAGCCAGGCCTGCCAAACTATCTCCACGCTGGGTGCCGGTCTGGCATAGACGCTTTGCTGGTGAGCGCGCCCCAGTGGGCCGGTACGCCAGGCAGTGTCAATGTTGTAGATCTGCACATGCGGCAAGTCCAGCGCAACTGCAATATGGCTGAGGCCGCTGTCCACTCCAATCACCCCCGCACAGTCAGCCATGGCGTCGATGAGCGCATCTAATTGCAGACGCGCCCAGGCCCGAGCGTTGGGCAAAACCGCTTCGAAAGTACGGCTGCTTTTTTCTTCTGCATCGCTGCCATGCGGAAAGGCGACATCGAACCCGGCTTTGTCCAGCAGTCTGGCCAACTCGATCCAGTGGCTGTCAGGCCACTGCTTGTCCGGGCGGGACGTACCATGTACCAGAGCCACACAGGGACGTTTCGTCGCACCCAGGGCACTGCCCGCAGGCTCAAGCCCATAGCGCTCTTCACTGGAGAGTTCATAGCCCAGCGCACGCGCGCATAATTCCCGCCCGCGATGCACTGCATGCACATGCCAGGGCATGGGAAGTGCCACATCCGCCACCCATCGGGTGGGAAGCTCATAGCTCGAGCCCTCGGTACGGTTGGCCATGGCGAAACGTTTTGCACCCGGTGCCAGTCGGGCCATCCATGCTACCCATGCCGATTTACTCAGGCCCTGCAAATCAATCACTGCGTCATAGGGCTCACGGTGCAACTCGTTTTTGAATATCTTCCATTCCTGTCGGGTGGAAGCCTTCAAGGGAGCATTGCGCCAGCGGCGCAGATTGAAGGCAATCACCCGGTCGATGCCGGCACAGCGGTTTAACAAAGGGGCGAAGCCAGTTTCGATCACCCAATCAATCTGGGCGGATGGCAAGGCTCGTCGGATGTCCTGAACCACCGGAAGGGTGTGGACCACATCACCCAAAGAGGACAACTTGACCAGCAGAACTCTCAAAAAAACCCTCAGTGCGCTGCCTGCTCAAAGGCCGCGTCAGGCTTGACCGATCGCAACAGGGTCAACATCTCGCCTTCAATTCGGTGCAGGGCACCAGCAGTATGACCTTCAAACCGCAGCACCAGAACCGGTGTTGTATTGGAGGCGCGGATCAAGCCGAAACCATCCGGCCAATCAACACGCAGACCGTCGATGGTGTTGACCTGGGCCGGCGCGGCAAAAGTAGCCACACGTTGTAGCTCGGCGACCAGCTTGTGAGGCTCACCTTCGGCGCACTTCACATTCAACTCGGGAGTGGAGAAGCTGCCCGGCAAGGCATGCAAGGCCGCGCTGGCATTGGGGGCATGGCTCAGAATTTCCAGCAACCGAGCGGCGGCATAGGTGCCATCATCGAACCCGTACCAACGCTCCTTGAAGAAGATATGCCCGCTCATTTCCCCACCCAGTGGCGAGTCGATCTCTTTCATTTTTGCCTTGATCAGAGAGTGGCCGGTTTTGTACATCAGCGCACGACCTCCAGCCGCCTCGATCGCCGGGGCCAAGCGCTGTGAGCACTTCACATCAAAGACGATGGTGCCACCAGGCACTCGGCTGAGCACATCCCGTGCGAACAGCATGATTTGACGGTCAGGAAAAATATTCTGTCCATCGGGTGTCACCACACCCAGGCGGTCACCATCGCCGTCAAATGCCAGTCCAAGTTCAGCGTCACCGGCCTGCAAAGCGGAAATCACATCGCGCAGGTTCTCCGGCTTGCTGGGGTCAGGATGGTGGTTGGGAAAACGGCCGTCCACCTCGCTGTACAACTCGCGCACCTCACAGCCCAATGCGCGCAGGATGGCAGGCGCGGAGGCGCCGGCCACGCCATTGCCGGAATCCACCACAATCCGCATGGGTCGCGCCAGCCGGATCCCGCCAACAATGCGATCGCGGTAGGCTGGATACACATCGGTCTGTCGGGTCTTTCCTCCAGGGCGCAGCTCCCAGCTTTCAGCTTCCATGGTCTGGCGCAAGGACTGGATCTCCTCACCATAAATGGCTCGCCCGTCCAGCACCATCTTGAAGCCGTTGTAATCTGCAGGGTTGTGACTGCCCGTGACCTGAATACCACTGGCGCAAAGGGTATGTGCAGCGAAATAGAGCATGGGCGTAGTGACCATGCCGACATCGATGACTTCGATTCCTGTGGCATTCAGCCCACGAATCAATGCAGCACTGAGGACAGGTCCGCTCAGTCGCCCATCACGCCCCACCGCCACCACAGTTTGGCCAGCGCGCCGCGCCGCGGTGCCAAAAGCACGGCCCAGCCCTTCGGCAACAGCCTCATTCAGGGTGCCTGGGACGACGCCACGAATGTCATAGGCCTTGAAGATGGAGGGATCAACTTGCATGGTAGGGATTCGCTGGGGACAAGTTATTGTGAACAGATTGTAGGTCGAGCAGCCAGCCCGGTATCATGGCTTGCCCGATATTGCACCACCTGGTTTATGCAGACGAAAGAATCCGACCTGGTCAAGACCCATTGGCAAAGTCCCCTGGGGCGGCTCGATCTGGCCAGTAGCCCTCAGGGCTTGGTGGGAGTGTGGTTCGAAGGTGCCGCCCATCGTCCCAATATGACGGATTGGCCTGTTGCCAAAAGCCCCTGGTTTGACCAGGCGACCGAGGGCTTGGCAGCCTATTTTTCAGGCCAGGCTGTCCAATTCAAGCTGCCCCTGGATATGTCCTTTGGCACCCCCTTCCAGCTGACTGTTTGGCGAGCGCTTCTGGGTTTGCAGTACGGGCAGACCCTCAGCTATGGCGTGTTGAGCCAGCATATTGGACAGCCGCGCGCGGTGCGTGCTGTGGCAGCGGCGATCGGCCGAAATCCATTGAGCATCATCGTGCCCTGCCATCGGGTGGTCGGAGCTGATGGCTCCTTGACGGGTTATGCAGGAGGATTGGCGCGCAAAGCCTCCTTGCTTCGGCTGGAGGGAGCAATTCCCCCTGTCGCCTGAATAACAGGTGGGCTTGGCGATGCAGCTTTAAGGGCGAATGACATCCGCCCCTTTCGGGGGCTTGAACCGGAATGTTTCCTCCGCCAAACGCGGGTTGATCTCGATATTGGCAAAGCGTATGACCGAGCGCTGGCCGAAATTGTCCTGAATGTCCAGGACAGAGAGTTCGGTGCCCTGATCCCCCTGTCGAAAACCAAGCCGGATAGCATTCAACTGACCATCGCGCGCCCTGGGTGTGGCCAACAACCATCGCAATCCCTCGCTATCGGGAGCGGTTGCAAGGGTGAACTCGGCCTGGAGCGCGCGGAGGTCTGGGGCGGCGGCAATCAATGCGGCTGGAGTAGACCCCAATGCCACTGACTGGGGACGGGCTGTCACCTGGTTGAGGTCGACGTCGTACAGCCAGAGGGTTTGGCCATCGGCCACGATGCTTTGGGGGAAGGGTTTTTTGTAATCAAAACGAAATCGGTTGGGGCGTAAAAACTGAAAACTGCCACTGGAGGTTTTGCTGCGAGCTGCGTGTCCATCGCGCGCCGGACTGGAAACCACCTGGACAAAATCGGCGCGCCCGCTGGAAGCCGATTTGACAAAATTTTCCAGACTTTGCAGGCCGTCAGCACAGCTCAAGAATGAGATGGCTGCCAGCAGCAACCCACAAGCAATAGATTTCACGATTTCTCAGCCCTGGCTGGAACCAGGATCTCTCGCTGTCCACTGGAACTCATGGCGCTCACCAGGCCCGCCTTTTCCATGTCTTCCACCAGGCGAGCGGCGCGGTTGTAGCCTATCTTCAAGTGCCGCTGTACTAAGGAAATGCTGGCTTTGCGGTTTTTCAGGACAATTTCGACCGCCTGGTCGTACATCGGGTCTTTCTCGGCACTGGCGCCGCCCTCTCCCAGGGCAGCTTCATCGCCGTCAGCGCTACCGCCCTCCAGCACTCCCTCCAGGTAATCGGCTTGACCCTGGCTCTTGAGATAGTTCACCACCCGGTGCACTTCTTCATCGCTGACAAAAGCACCGTGCACGCGAACCGGCAATCCAGTGCCACTGGCCAGATAAAGCATGTCGCCCATTCCGAGCAAGGCCTCCGCACCCATCTGGTCAAGAATGGTACGACTGTCAATTTTGCTGCTGACCTGAAAGGCAATCCGGGTAGGAATATTGGCCTTGATCAGGCCAGTGATCACATCCACGCTAGGGCGTTGGGTCGCGAGAATCAGGTGAATGCCAGCCGCTCGGGCCTTCTGTGCCA
Source organism: Burkholderiaceae bacterium (assembly GCA_017853735.1). GTDB lineage: Bacteria > Pseudomonadota > Gammaproteobacteria > Burkholderiales > Burkholderiaceae_C > Hylemonella. Next base: position 9,978 of record JAFMJA010000047.1, read on the forward strand.
GGCGAGCGATGAGTTCCTCGATTTTCTTACCCACCACCATCATCAGGTCTGCCAGCTCATCGATGACCACCACAATATGGGGCAAGCGATTCAAGGGCTCCGGATTGTCCGGCGTCAGGCTAAAGGGATTTCCAATGAACTCCTCACGTGTACGGGCGTCATCGATCTTGCTGTTGTAGCCAGCCAGGTTCCGTACCCCAAGACGGCTCATCAGCTTGTAACGCCGCTCCATTTCGGCCACACACCAGTTCAAGCCGTGGGCCGCCTGCTTCATGTCGGTCACTACAGGCGCCAACAAATGCGGGATGCCTTCGTACACTGACATCTCCAGCATCTTTGGATCGATCATCAACAGGCGCACATCGCGCGCTTCGGCCTTGTAGAGCAGCGACAGAATCATGGCGTTGATGCCGACTGATTTGCCAGAGCCGGTAGTTCCAGCCACCAGGACATGCGGCATCTTGGCCAGGTCCACAACCACCGGGTTACCCACAATGTCTTTGCCCAGGCCAAGGGTCAGTAGAGAACGGGCCTCGTTATAGGCCTGAGAACCCAGGATTTCAGCGAGTCGGATGGACTGACGTTTCGCATTAGGCAGTTCCAGCGCCATGTAATTTTTTCCCGGGATGGTTTCCACCACCCGAATGGAAACCAGACTGAGGGAACGGGCCAAGTCTTTGGCCAGGTTGACAATTTGTGCGCCCTTGACACCAGTGGCTGGTTCGATTTCGTAGCGCGTGATCACCGGGCCTGGTTGAGCCAGAACGACCCGAACCTCAACACCGAAGTCACGCAATTTTTTCTCAATCAGCCGGCTGGTCATCTCCAGGGTGTCAGCCGACACGCCCTCCAGCCGCGTCTGTGAACCGTCAAGCAGGTCCACCTGCGGCAACTTGGAATCGGGCAGTTCACTGAAAAGGGGCTTTTGACGTTCTTTGGCAACACGCTCGCTTTGGGGTACCTCGAGCAATACTGGCTCAATGAAAACCGGCATTGGCTGATGTTCAATAATCTCTTCACGCTGCTCGGAAACCACTTCCTCGCGCTCCCGCGCCGCCTGCAGGCCCAAGGCTACGTCTTCAGCGATTTCCCGTCGTTCTCGGCGTGAGACCATCATTGCGTCAATGGCTGAGCCGATTCTTTCAGCCAGTTGTCCCCACGAAAACCGAAATACCAGCGCCATGCCCACCAGCAACAGGCCAATCCCCACCAGGGTCGAGCCAGCAAAACCAAGCCAACGTGTGCCCAGTTCACCCAGCCAGATACCAAGAGCACCCCCGCTAGGCCCTGGCAATTGAGTGTCCAGCCGATGGAAACGCGACCATTCGATCACTGAGCTGGCCACCAGCAATACACACAAGCCCAGCCAAAAACCGCTACGGCTTTGGGCCAGGCGATGGGCCCAGGGCAAGGTGTTCGAGCTGGCAAGCTCAATTTCTGGACCCCGCATCCACTTCATCAGGCTCAACAGCCAAGCTCGAAGACCCGCCGCCCAGCACCACCAGATCGAATAACCCAATAAGAAATAGCTGATGTCGGCAACCCAGGCACCCAGGCGTCCTCCCCGGTTTTGGATCACAGCACCCGCCCCTGAAGTTGACCAGGCTGCATCTTGCGTTGTGTAGCTGCTCAGGGCCAATAGCCAGAAGCCCAGTACGACCAGCCCCAGCACGAGTACAAATTCAGTGGCATATCGTCCCCATCCAGGGCGACCCGCCATGCTGTCCTTGGACTGTTGGTCCTTGAAGGTATTGAGTGAATAGGTCATCAGCAAAAATGAGTCTTATTTTGCGTCATTGATTTCGCGGTGTCAGAGGCCTTGCCTCCAAGGCTGTGTCCGGGGATGAGAAATCATTCATACAATGTTGGTCTGTTTGATTCAATGCCACCTGATGCTGTGTTCTGCCCGGCTCACACTTGCAGTGGGTCAGAATCAAACCCGCATTCTTTGCTGATTTTCCAAGGGTATTTTTTAGAATGTCTCAGAACAAACACGCCAAAGTCCTCATTCTAGGCTCCGGACCAGCCGGCTACACCGCAGCCATCTATGCAGCACGCGCCAACTTGAATCCTGTCCTGATCACCGGCATTGCGCAGGGCGGTCAGCTGATGACCACCACCGATGTGGACAACTGGCCAGCCGATGTGGATGGCGTTCAAGGGCCTGACCTGATGCAACGCTTTCAGGCACATGCCGAGCGCTTCAAAGCTGAGCTCTTGTTTGATCATATCAACCGGGTTGACCTCAGCCGCCGACCCTACACCCTGACCGGGGACAGCGGGAGCTATACCTGCGATGCGCTGATCATTGCCACTGGCGCTTCGGCCAAGTATCTGGGCTTGCCTTCTGAGGAGGCCTTCATGGGTCGAGGTGTTTCCGGATGCGCCACCTGCGATGGATTTTTCTATCGCGAACAGATTTGCTGTGTGGTCGGCGGGGGGAATACTGCTGTTGAAGAGGCGCTCTACCTCTCAAATATTGCAAGTAAGGTTTACCTGATCCATCGCCGGGACAAATTCAAGGCAGAACCCATCATGGTCGACAAACTGATGGACAAAGTTGCCGCTGGAAAAATCGAACTGAAGACTTTCAAGACCCTGGATGAGGTTTTAGGGGATGCCACTGGCGTCACCGGTGTGCGCCTGAAAAGCACCAAGGATGGACAGACCGAGGATCTGGAGCTCAAGGGCTGCTTTATTGCAATTGGTCACTCGCCCAACACCGACATCTTCCAAGGCCAGCTGGAAATGGAGGGTGGCTACATCATCACCAAGGCTGGGCGCAATGGCTTTGCCACCCAGACCTCTGTGCCTGGAGTTTTTGCCGCAGGCGATGTGCAGGACCATGTTTATCGCCAGGCCATCACCAGCGCGGGCACCGGTTGCATGGCCGCCCTGGATGCCCAGCGTTTTTTGGAACAGGAAGGCTAGATCAAGCGCCTGTCTGTGACGGGTCACGACCGAACCCGAGCCGACTTGACCTCCCAGCCGGAAGGGGGCTGGATCTCGGACAACTCGGCTATAATGCTTGGCTTTGCTGGGATTAGCTGGCAAGTTCTGGGCTACCGCCACCCTGATGGCGAGGTGAGGCAGGTTACCTGCGGCTGTCCTTCCAGGATAGTCGGACACGGCGACCGCTGTATTTGAAGAAAGCGATGATCTCTCATGGCACGCGTGTGTGAAGTGACGGGCAAAGGCCCAATGGTGGGGAACAATGTTTCCCACGCCAACAACAAAACCAAACGCCGGTTCCTGCCGAACCTGCAGTACCGCCGGTTCTGGGTTGAATCGGAAAACCGTTGGGTTCGACTGCGCGTCTCCAGCGCAGCCCTGCGTTTGATCGACAAAAATGGCATCGACTCTGTGCTCGCCGATCTGCGCGCGCATGGTCAAGCTTAATCACTGAAGGAGTTGCATCATGGCCACTAAAGGCGGACGCGAAAAAATCAAGCTGGAGTCATCGGCCGGAACCGGTCATTTCTACACCACCAGCAAGAACAAGAAGACCATGCCCGAAAAAATGTCGATCATGAAATTCGACCCCAAAGCTCGCAAGCATGTGGAATACAAGGAAATCAAGCTGAAGTAATCTTCTCGCTTGCCCTGACGGAGCCGGCGCAAAGGCTCTGCGCAGGTCAGTCAAACCAAGAAAGCCCCGCCCTGGCGGGGCTTTTTTCTTGATTTCTGAGCTACTCAACGCGTCAGCCATCAGTGCC
>JAFMJA010000303.1 GCA_017853735.1 Burkholderiaceae bacterium
TTGTCAGCAGTCAAGTTGGCACAGGCAGTTTGTTTAATGTGCGCCTGCCCTTGCCGCTGGCAAAAAGCCGAAAAGCTGACGAGACTCGTGCCGTGGCGATTACGCGGCGCCTGATGAGCGGGCTCACCAGATCTGAAACACTTGCATCAATTCAGGCATCCAACATGGCCGCATCCCCTACACCCGCCCCCGAAGCACCCCAGGCGATGCAAGAGACACCGGCGGCACTTGAGCCGCCAGATCAAAAGCTTGGGTCGAACACTCCGGCGGACAATTTCGCGCCATCCGCAAAGAGCCTGTCCAGCGAGGCCGCCAAGGAGAAAGGCCAGGACAAACCGGAAGAGCGCGCTGACGATGCCTCAGACAAGCCCTTGGTGGGGCTGCGCGTGCTGGTGGCCGATGATGCGCCAATCAACCGGCTGGTAGCCAGCACCTTTTTGGAAGAGTTTGGCGCCCAGGTGTTTGAGGCCGAACATGGCGAGCAGGCGCTGCGCAAGCTGCGCGATGAGGGCCTGCAAGTGGACTTGGTGCTCATGGACATGCAGATGCCCATCATGGATGGCATGGAGGCCACGCGCCAGATCAGGCGGGTGGACAGCCTGCGCAAGCTAAAAATTGTGGCGATGACAGGCAATATCACCCTGGAAGACCGTCAAGCCTGCATCGATTCGGGCATGAATGGCTATCTGAGCAAGCCCTTGACAATTCCGGCGCTTCTCGAGGCGGTCACGTCATAGCGGTGTGCGAGTTGGTCCGGTTGTCTGCGCGATGGCGGGCCAGCTCTTTACTCGGCCTTGATGCCCTGCGCCCTGGCCAACTTTAGCCATTTGTCTGCATCCTGCTCGATCAGGCGAGCAAACTCGGCCGTCGAGGCACTGGCTGGATCCATGCCTTGTGCGGAGAAGGCGGTTTTCACTTCCGGGCTGCCGATGATCTGATTGATTTCCCGATTCAGGCTGCTGACCAGATCAGCAGGCAGATCTTTGGGCCCAAATACGCCAAACCACATGCCCACCGAGACCTTGCCCAGGCCGGTCTCTGCAACAGTGGGAATTTCGGGCATCAGCGCGTGCCGGCGTTCGCTACCGATGGCCAAGGCCACCAGCCGGCCCGACTTGATGTGAGCCAGCGCCACATGGATGGGCAGAAACATCACATCCACCTGGCCGCCCAGCAGGTCGGTCACTGCGGGTGCATTGCCGCGATACGGTATATGGGTGATGAAAACCTGGGCATTGTTTTTGAACAGCTCCATGGCCATATGGTGTGGCGTACCCACACCCGGGGACGCGTAGTTGATCCGCCCGGGCGCCGCCCTGGCCGCCTGGACCAGATCTTTGGCGCTTTTCCAGCCGGTTTTGGTTGGAGTGACCAAAACCAACTCGCCCCAACTGGTCAAAGCCACCGGGCTCAGGTCTTTGAGAGGATCAAACGGCATGTTGGGGTTAATCGCCCGGTTCATCACCAGGGTGTTCACACTCACCAGCAAGGTGTTGCCGTTGGGGGCCGCGCGCACCACCGCCTCCGCGCCGATATTGCCCGAGGCGCCCACCCGGTTTTCCACCACCACCGGTCGGCTCAGTTTCTGCGCCAGCTTGGGGCCCAGTTGTCGAGCCACCAGGTCAATCCCCGTGCCAGGCGAAAAGGGCACGATCAGCTTGAGCGGCGCGTCAGTGGTTTGTGCCCCAGCCCAGCCGGGCAAGAGGGACATGGCGCACACAGCAAGCAGTTGGCGCCGATTCGGCGTTTTATTCCTTTGTTTCATGATGCTCCTTTCCGGGCTATCCCAGAGTTGTTGAGAGCAAGAGAAGTTCAAACATCGATGTTGCCGGCACGCAGGGCGTTGGTTTCGATAAAGTCGCGCCGCGGCTCGACCTCGTCGCCCATCAGCATGGTAAAGACCCGGTCGGCCTCGATCGCATCGTCTATTTGTACGCGCAGCAGGCGTCGCACCTCGGGGTCCATGGTGGTTTCCCAGAGCTGCTCGGGGTTCATCTCGCCCAGCCCCTTGTAACGCTGGCGGCTGGTGGCATGCTCGGCCTGGGCTATCAGCCAGGCCATGGCCTGGCGGAAGTCGCTGACCCGCTCTTCCTTGGCCTTGTCGCCCTCCCCGCGCACCACCTTGGCGCCCTCAGCCAGCAGACCACGGAAAGTCTGGGCCGCCTCGGCCAGCGCCGCATAGTCTGCGCCGTGAACAAAGTCCTGGGTGATCACGCTGCTCTTGACATTGCCATGGTGGCGACGGCTGATGCGCAAAATCGGCTTGTCGCTGCGCACATCAAACTCGCCGGCCACTTCTGCGCCGGGCAACCGGGCTTGCAAGGCAGTGGCCGAGACTTCCGCAGTGGCCACATCATCCAGGTTGAGGCTCACGCCATCAGCTATCGCTCGCAGAGCTTCGGCATCCATGAAATTGTGCAGGCGCTCAATCACCGCCTCGGCCAACTGGTGTTTGCGCGCCAGCTCGGCCAGGGTATCGCCGGAAATGACGTGGCTATTGGCCCCACCGGTATGCACGGAGGCGTTGATCAGTGCCACGCGCAGCAAAAAGGCATCCAGTGCGCTGGCATCCTTGAGGTAAAGCTCCTCCTTGCCGGCCTTGACCTTGTATAGAGGTGGCTGGGCGATGTAGATATGGCCACGCTCGACCAGCTCGGGCATTTGCCGGTAGAAAAAAGTCAGCAACAAGGTGCGGATATGGGCGCCGTCCACATCGGCGTCAGTCATGATGATGATGCGGTGATAACGCAACTTGTCGATATTGAAGTCGTCCACGCTGGATTTGCCGCTTTCAACCAGTGCCTTGCCAATACCCGTGCCCAGCGCAGTGATGAGGGTGACAATTTCATTGCTGGTGAGCAACTTCTCGTACCGGGCTTTTTCAACATTGAGAATCTTGCCGCGCAAAGGAAGAATCGCCTGGAACTTGCGGTCACGCCCCTGCTTGGCTGAGCCGCCGGCGGAGTCTCCCTCGACGATGTAGATCTCGCACAGCGAGGGATCTTTTTCCTGACAATCGGCCAGCTTGCCGGGCAGGCCCATGCCATCGAGCACGCCCTTGCGCCGGGTC
>JAFMJA010000304.1 GCA_017853735.1 Burkholderiaceae bacterium
GGCGGCGCCTACGATGTGATGGCTTCCAAGCACCTGCGTGGTGATGTCAACTTTGCCTGGCCCAATGCCGAGATTGCGGTGATGGGTGCCAAGGGGGCGGTGGAAATCATCTTCCGCGAAGACAAGGGCGACCCGGAAAAACTCGCCGCCAAGGAAGCCGAATACAAAAGCCGCTTTGCCAACCCCTTTGTGGCGGCCAACCGCGGCTATATCGACGATGTGATCATGCCACACAACACCCGCAAACGGATCTGCCGCTCACTGGTGATGCTGAAAGACAAGAAGCTGGAAAACCCGTGGAGAAAACACGGCAACATACCGCTATGAGTTGGATCAGCCCCATGACTGCGAACTCCAATGGGTCGGCTTGCCGGAGCGTTTTGCTCCGTGTCCTCCGCCCTTCGGGCTCCCCCTTTACCTCCGCAAAACACACCGGCAACCCAACCCTGGAGCGCATGAGTGCCAAGGGCTGCCCTCTATTTGATGAGCGCGCAGCGCCTTGAGTCACGGATAGGAAACAAGATATGTTTAAAAAGATACTGATTGCCAACAGAGGTGAGATCGCCTGCCGGGTGATTGCTACCGCCAAGAAAATGGGTATCGCCACCGTGGCGGTTTATTCCGAAGCCGACAGCGACGCGCGCCATGTGCTGCTGGCTGATGAGTCGGTGTTGCTGGGTGCGCCACCCAGCCGCGAGTCTTACCTGGTGGCCGAGAAGATCATTGCGGCAGCCAAGAAGACCGGCGCCCAGGCCATTCACCCGGGCTATGGTTTTCTCTCCGAGAACGAAGACTTCGCCAAACGCGTGGAGGAGGAGGGGCTGGTCTTCATTGGCCCCAAGCACTACTCGATTGCCGCCATGGGCGACAAGATCGCCTCCAAGAAGCTGGCCAACGAGGCCAAGGTCAGCACCATTCCCGGCCACAACCAGCCCATCCTGTCGCCCGAAGAGGCAGTGCAGATCGCCCAGAAGATTGGCTACCCGGTGATGATCAAGGCCTCCGCCGGTGGCGGTGGCAAGGGCCTGCGGGTGGCCTACAACGACAAGGAGTGTTTTGAGGGCTTCAGCAGCTGCCGCAACGAGGCGCGCAACAGCTTTGGCGATGACCGTGTCTTCATGGAGAAGTTTGTCCAGGAGCCGCGCCATATCGAGATCCAGGTGCTGGGCGACGCCCACGGCAACGTGATTTACCTGAACGAGCGCGAGTGCTCGATCCAGCGCCGGCACCAGAAGGTGATCGAAGAGGCGCCCAGCCCCTTCATCAGCGAAGCCACCCGCAAGGCCATGGGCGAGCAGGCCGTGGCGCTGGCCAAGGCGGTGAAATACCAGAGCGCGGGCACGGTGGAGTTTGTGGTGGGCAAAGACCAGGATTTCTACTTCCTGGAAATGAACACCCGCCTGCAGGTCGAGCACCCGGTGACCGAATGCATCACCGGGCTGGACCTGGTGGAGCTGATGATCCGCGTGGCTGCCGGTGAAGCCCTGCCGCTGCAGCAAGCCGATGTCAAGCGCCAGGGCTGGGCGATCGAGTGTCGCATCAACGCCGAAGACCCGTTTCGCAATTTCCTGCCCTCCACTGGCCGCCTGGTCCACTTCACCCCGCCAGCGCAGAGCATGTGGCAGGGCAACACCCAGGACTTGCTCGGTGTGCGGGTGGACACCGGTGTGCAGGAGGGCGGCGAGATCCCGATGTTCTACGACTCGATGATCGCCAAACTGATTGTGCACGGCAAAGACCGCAGGGACGCCATCGCCAAGATGCGCGAGGCCCTCAACGCGTTTGTCATTCGCGGCATCAGCTCCAATATTCCGTTTCAGGCTGCCTTGCTGGCCCATCCGGATTTCGTGGCGGGACGTTTCAATACCGGCTTCATTGCCCAGCACTATGGCAAGGGCTTCTCCTCCGAGGACGTGCCGCACCAGGACCCGAACTTTCTCACCGCCCTGGCGGCTTTTGTGCGGCGTATGTCGCGCGAGCGCACCACCACCTTGACGGGCCAATTGCCTGGCTACAGCGTGCAGGCGGGCAGCGACTATGTGGTGATTACCCTGGGTGCTGATGGCCAGCATGTGCATACGCCGGTGCATGTGGACGAGTTTGTCGGCGATCGGGGCCACGCCAAGGTGCGCGTCAACGGCCGCAGCTACGAGATCTGCAGCACCTCGCGCCTGAACGACATCATCATTGCCGGCACGGTGGATGGCCAGCCGTTCTCCACCCAGGTGGAGCGCGGTACGACCAGAAACCCGCTGGCCCTGCGTTTGCAGCACAACGGCACCAAGATTGAGGCCTTGGTGGTGTCCCCGCGCATGGCCGAATTGCACAAGCTCATGCCCTACAAGGCGCCGCCCGACATGAGCCGCTTTGTGCTCTCGCCCATGCCCGGGCTGCTGGTCGATGTGGCGGTGCAGACAGGTCAGAAAGTGCAGGCGGGTGAGCGGGTGGCTGTGATCGAGGCCATGAAAATGGAAAACGTGCTCTTTGCCAGCGCCGACGGCGTGGTGGCCAAGGTCTTGGCCAATAAAGGCGAGAGCCTGGCGGTGGACCAGCCCATTGTGGAGTTTGAATGATGGCGCGGCCCTTCAAGGTGCTGGGCATCCAGCAGATTGCGATTGGCGGGCCTGACAAGGGTCGCCTGCAGCAGCTGTGGGTGCAGATGCTGGGCCTGGAGGTGACTGGCACTTTTCGAAGTGAGCGAGAGAATGTGGACGAGGACATCTGCGCCATCGGAAAGGGTCCGTACAAAGTGGAAGTCGATCTGATGCAACCGCTCGATCCCGACAAAAAACCAGCTGTCCACACCACCCCCCTCAACCATGTAGGCTTGTGGATTGATGACCTGCCCCAGGCAGTGCAATGGCTGAGCGCGCAAGGGGTGCGCTTTGCCCCGGGTGGCATTCGCCGGGGGGCTGCCGGCTATGACATCTGCTTTCTCCACCCCAAGGCCAGCGAGGAGTTTCCGATTGCCGGTGAGGGCGTGCTGATTGAGCTTGTGCAGGCCCCGCCCGAGGTGATCGCCGCGCTGGGTTGATCAGGCCTTGCGCGCG
>JAFMJA010000305.1 GCA_017853735.1 Burkholderiaceae bacterium
CCAGTGCTAGCTTTGCGTACCGTCACTTATTGCACTGAAAACGAGGAGACCCCATCGATCGCCGGATGCTCGCCCGTGGCTTGCCAGGCCAGCCCGCTCACTGCCACCAGCAGCGAGCGCACCGGGGCAATGGCGTCGATGAGGTGCTGGCGGATGATCGACGCTCGACTGGGCGGGCGCCGGGCACGCTTGACCGCGACCAGACTGACCAAGCGCGAACGCAGTTCGGCATCTGGCACCTTCTCCTGGGCCGCAAGATCGGTCAGTTCCTGGAGCAATTGCTGGTACTGCTGCGCCCAGTCAACCGTTGCCGTCACACCGTCGGCGCACTGCCGCCAGAGGTCGGCCACACGACGCTGGAACATGAGGATGAGCTGATCTGTGGCCGTCAGCAGGCAATAGCGCAGGAAGCAGGCCATCTCGACAGTGCGTGCCGGCTCCTTGATCCGGGCGCTGATCGAGGGCGCACGGGAGGCCATGCGCCGCGCATACCGGCGCACCAATACGTCGTTGAGATGGCCCAAGTGTTGATCGATCCCCAAATCCGTCAGGAAGGCAATACGTTCGAGCACCTCGGTGATCTGGCGCGTCGAGTGCTTGGCCGGTGCGCTCCACAGCCAGCTCTGGCTGTGCTGGCCATCCGGGCGCGCACTGTCCAGCGCCGACGCCCAACGTTTGAGCAGGGCGGGCGGCACTGCGGCTCGGATCGCCTGGGCAGTGGCGGCCTCGAGTTCGGTCAGTGCAACCGCCACCAGGCTGCGGATGACGCGGTCGTGCACGATGAGTAGCCGGTGTTCGTACAACCAATGCCGGGCATGCAGCAGCAGCCGCTCGCGATCAGCGCTGTGGGTCACTTCATCGCGCAGGACTCGCACCAACGCTCGGCGCTGGTGCTCGGTCATCCAGGCAAAGCCCAGCGCCTCGCAGGCCTGCTGCTGGTGATCGAACAGGGTTCGGCCACGGGCGTACAGCGCACGCAGCGACGCCAGGTCGGGTGTGGTGATGCCCAGCATCTGGCCCAGGTGACGCAGCAACACGGGCGGGACCGCACGCACACTGTTCAACGGTCGGCCACTCATGCGCACGAAACCGATGTGCAGTGCCAGGCCCAGCTTGTGGTTGTCGCCTCGCCGCCTTGAGATCAGCTCCAGCTCGGCTTGACTGAAGCTGAAGAAGGCCTGGAGTTCAAAGTCAGTGAGCTCGCGCGGCAGATCGCGCAGGCCAAGGTATGGGGTCTGCCAGCCTTGCATTTCGGTTGCTCCTCGTCTCCCGGGAAGCAGCCAAAGATACGCCGCGCCAGACCGAACAGCAATCCTTGTGAAATCAACAACTTACCGGCCGAGGGCCGCGCCGTTGCTGGCGATGCGAACCGTCACTTTTGACACTGAAATCAAATGGACCCCCATGCCAAGGCCAATCCCGGCAAGCTCACCTATGCCTCCTCCGGCCCCGGCACGCCCAGCCAGCTGGAGATGGAGTACCTCAAGGCGCAGCTGGGCGTGGACATCCGCGAGATCCCCTACAAGAGCAATGCGCAGGCGCTGACCGACACCATCGGCGGCACCGTGGACATGTACTACACCGTGCAGTCCACCACCCTGGCCAACATCCAGGGCGGCAAGCTCAAGGCCCTGGCCGTCGGGGCTGCACGCCGCACCCAGGCCCTGCCCGACACCCCCACCGTCGCCGAGTCCAGCAACCTGTCCACCTACGAGGCACAGGTCTGGTACGGCTTCGTGGTGGCGGCCGGCACACCGCCCGACCTGGTGGCGCGCCTGAACGAAGCCGTGGTGCGCGCAGCCCAGCGCCCCGAGGTGGTGGAGGAGGTGAAGAAGCTGGGCTTCGAGTCCTCGCCCTCCACCCCGGCCGAGTTCCTGCGCACCATGACCCTGGAAGCCGACAAGGCCAACGCCATGCTCAAGGCAGCGAAGAAGTAACGGCTGTCCATCCCCCGAAAACCCACCTGAACCGGAACAACCAGGAGACCACCATGCACCAACCGATCACCTCGCGCCGCTCCAGCCTGGCCCGGCTGGCCCTGCTGTCGGGCCTTGCCCTGGCTGCGGGCCTGACGGCGCTGCTGCCCGTCACCGCATCCGCGCAGGCCGCCTTTCCGTCGCGGCCCATCACCATCGTGCTGCCCTACCCGCCGGGCGGTTCGGCCGACACCATCTCGCGGCTGGTGGGCGACCGCCTGGGCGCGGCACTGGGCCAGCCGGTGATCGTGCAGAACCGCGCCGGCGGCAGCAGCGCCGTGGGCCTCAATGCCGTCAACGCGGCTCCGGCCGACGGCTACACCCTGTTCTTCGCGGCCTCCACCCTGACCACGCAGGCTGCGGTCAACCGCGTGTTCGCCACCGCGCTGGACAAGCAGTTGCTGCCGCTGAGCGAAGTGGTGCGCGGCCCCTTCCTGATCGCCGCCAACACCGCGGTGCAGGCCAACGGCGTCAAGGAGCTGGTGGAATTCTCGAAACAGAATCCCAATGCGCTGAACTACGGCAGCACCGGCATTGCCAGCTCGGTGCACTTCACGGTCGAGGCCTTCAAGTCCGCCACCGGTGCCCGCCTGACCCATGTGCCCTTCAGCGGCAGCGCGCCGGCGCTCAACGCCGCCCTGGCCAACCAGGTGCAGCTGGTGACCGATCCGGTCTTCCTGCTCAAGCCCCAGATCGAGCAGGGCAAGCTCAAGGCCATCGCCGTCACCGGCGCCACCCGCTCGCCGCTGCTGCCCAACGTGCCCACCGTGGCCGAGAGCGGCTACCCCGACTTCGACCTGCGCTTCTGGATGGGCTTCTTCATCCGCGAAGGCACGCCCGAGCCGGTGGTGCAGAAGCTCAATGCCGCCTTGTCCGCCGTCATCCAGGAACCCGAGATGAACAAGCGCCTGGCCGGCATGGGCTTCGAGCCGGTGGGCAACACGCAGCGCGAGTTCCAGGCCCGCATCCGCAACGAGCTGGCCACCTGGGCCAAGGTGGTGCGGGAGAACAACCTGACCGTCGAATGACGGGCGCTGCCCAGCAGCACCCGGCCGCTGCCCTGGCCGGCATCC
>JAFMJA010000048.1 GCA_017853735.1 Burkholderiaceae bacterium
CCAACAACCAACTTGGACTTGGCGCATTTCAGGAAATGGCGCAAGCCGATATGGCCGCACCCGTATGCAAGGCCGCTTGGACCTGTGCTGGTGTGGAGCATCTGTCTGAAGACATCGCCAAAGCGATTCGCATTGCCCGCTCTGGTCGGCCAGGGCCGGTCAATCTGAATCTTCCCAACGATGTGTTGGATGCGAGCACCAGCGCAATGCCTGCAGCCCCTGGGGACTTTGCCCCTCAGCCTCAACTCCTGGCCCAGTCAGACGCTGACGCACTGATGAAGCGTCTTAGTGAAGCCCGCCGACCGCTGATTCTGGCCGGCCCAGCCTGCTTGTCCCGCTCGGGCCGCGTCAAGATGTTGGCGCTGGAGTCAGCCAGTGGTGTTCCTGTGATCGGCATGGAAAGCCCGCGTGGTACAGCCGACGCCAGCCTGGGAGCTTTTGCACAGGTGCTGGCCCAATCAGATTGCATCGTGCTGCTGAACAAGCGCCTGGATTTCACGCTCAGGTTCGGTCAGGCACCCGTCTTTCCGGTGGCAGCCTCTTTGCACCAGATTGACCCTGATACGCGTGAAATCGAGCGCACGAGAAAATCGGTCGGAGCGCGGCTCCTCTCCGGCATTCAGGCGGATCCTTTGGCGGCCCTGCAGGCGCTGACTCATGCTGCTCTATCCCACACCAACCCGGATTGGCTTGCCCAAGTCAAGGAGGCACTTGCCTTTCGCCCGCATGAATGGGATAACGCGCGATCGGACCTGCCAGGACGGTTGCATCCCGTACAAATGTTGCGTCCCTTGCAAGCCTTGCTCGATAGTCACCCGGATTCGGTGCTGGTCGCTGATGGTGGTGAAATCGGTCAATGGGCCATGGCCTGTCTGCACGCTCCCTACCGGGTCATCAATGGCGTGGCTGGCTCGATCGGTTCAGGCCTTCCCATGGCGCTAGGCGCTCGTTGCGCACTGCCCGATGCACCGGTGCTTGCGGTCATGGGTGACGGTACAGTGGGTTTTCACATCAGCGAATTCGATACCGCCATGCGCTACCAACTGCCAATGCTTGCGGTGATCGGTAACGATGCCCGCTGGAATGCCGAGTACCAGATTCAGCTGCGTGACTATGGCCCCAAACGGATGCTGGCTTGTGAACTGCAGCCGAGCGACTACCATGCTGTGGCACAAGCATTTGGCGCCTATGGTGAGCGGGTTGATGATCCGGGATCAATTGGTCCGGCGATGGAGCGCGCAAAGGCCAGCGGTTTGCCCGCCATGCTCAATGTTCAGCTCGAAGGCCTACCCGCGCCCCAGATCAGGCGATAGCCAAGGGCTGCCGAGTGATGCTTGCTTTTGACTGGCCCACGCTGATTGCGGCAGCGCTGATCGTCACCTTGGCCTATAGCGTCTACGGGCTCACCGGCTTTGGCGCAGTGATCGTTGGTGTGCCATTGTTGGCGCATTTTTTCCCTCTGCGTTTCGCCGTCCCCATGATGCTTATTTTTGACCTCGGTGCTGGCCTGCTCTTGGGTCTGCGCAGCTACCGACTGGCACACCGGGCTGAACTGATTCGCCTCATCCCCTACTTGCTGATTGGCATGGTGGCCGGCGGATTTTTTCTGGCACACGTGCCTGAGCCCTGGTTGTTGATGGTCCTGGGCATCTTTGTCCTTTCCTACTCGGTCTGGAGCCTGTTGGTCAAAGCCGGGGCTCAGCTCGCCTCACCCCGTTGGGCCATTTCAGCCGGCCTGGTCGGCGGCGCATTCACCGCCATGTACGGAACCGGAGGCCCCATCTATGTGATTTACCTGGCCAGACGCTTGAAAGAAGCACAGGTATTGCGCGCAACAATCGGTGTTCTGATTTTTGGAACTGCCCTGTTTCGCCTGGTCATGTTCGCCGGCAGCGGTTTTTACGCGCAGGATCACTTGCTGTCGCTTGGATTTGCGCTGCTGCCCTGCGTGTTGATCGGTTACCTGTTGGGCAGCTATTTGCATACCCGCATTCCTGTGCCAAGGGTGGTTCAGGCTGTATGGCTGACCCTGATTCTGGGTGGTGCCAGCCTGATCTGGCGCAGCCTGACGATGTGGTGATTTGCAGCCGACCTCCACATATTTTTCCGTTGTGAATTACCTCCAGCTCCTTCTTCCGGATTTTTCCCTCATCCTCTGCGGCTATCTGGTGTGCCACCACACGGCGCTCAAGCGAAATGTATGGGAGCAGGTTGAATCGCTGGTCTACTATTTTCTGTTTCCAGTGCTGCTGTTTCACAGCATTGTGCGCAGCAGCCTGGATCTGGAAGCAACCTTCAGCCTGATATCTGCCGGTTTGCTCATGAGTTTGCTGGGCATGGTGCTGGCTTACGCCTTGCCCAAGCTGCCAGTCTTGGGCCGCCAGATTGATGCCGGGCTGCATGCAGCCAGTGCACAGGTTGCCTTTCGCTTCAACTCATTTGTAGGTCTTGCCCTGGCCGAGCGTCTGGCTGGCCCCCAAGGTCTGCTGATGACTGCGATCCTGATTGGAACCTGTGTCCCGCTGGTCAACCTGGGGGCAGTTTGGCCGATGGCACGCTACGGACAACGAAATTTGGCCAAAGAACTGCTCCGCAACCCTCTGATCATCGCCACATTCTTTGGCTTGGCCGCAAATCTTGCAGGCTTCAAAGTGCCAGGATGGTTGGAGCCCACGGTGTCGCGAATCGGTGCATCTTCGGTGGCTCTTGGGCTCATGGCTGCAGGCGCAGGGCTTCGTTTTGGCATGTTGTTGCAGGCCAAAGCGCTGAGCATCGGTCTGCTCACCATCAGGCATTTGCTGATGCCCCTTCTGGCTGCTGGGCTGGCACTGGTATTTGGTCTGGATCCAGTGCAAACCACCATTTTGCTCAGTTTTTCCGCACTCCCAACCGCCTCCAGCAGTTATGTGCTGGCCACGCGAATGGGCTACGACGGCAGCTTTGTGGCTGGCCTGGTGACTTTATCGACCCTGTTGGGCGTGCTGAGCCTAGCTTTCGCCCTGGAATTTCTGCGTGTTTTCTAGGGCTTGTGCAAGCTTGCCTGGGCCAGGGCCCATTGAACATGCTCCCTGACCACTTCGTCGGGGTGATTGGCACGCTGCTCCAGTGCGGCCAAGATGTCCGACCGGGGCAAACTGCGCAGTGCATTGCCCATGGCAACAGCGATATTGCGCAGCCAGCGTGCGTGACCAATTCGACGGATTGCGCTGCCTTCGGTCATTTGTAGGAATTTTTCCTCACTCCACCCAAACAGCGCAATCAGGCTAGCATCGTCAAGCCCTTCGCGCGGATCAAAGTCGGGCAAGGCATCGCGGCGGGCATACTTGTTCCAGGGGCAGACCAACTGACAATCATCGCAGCCGTAGATGCGGTTACCGATCTGCGGGCGGAGTTCAGCAGGGATGGACCCGCGATGCTCGATGGTCAGGTAGGAAATACAGCGCCGGGCATCCAGTCTTTGGGGCGCCACAATCGCCTGCGTTGGACAGATGGAAATACAGGCCTCGCAGCTTCCGCAATGTCCGCTCTGGGCCGTGCTGGACGGCAAGTCCAGATTGACATAAATTTCCCCCAGAAAAAACATGGAGCCCGCCTCGCGGTTGAGCACCAAGGTGTGCTTGCCGCGCCAGCCCTGCCCGCTGCGCACCGCCAACTCAGCCTCCATCACAGGCGCTGAATCGGTGAAAACACGGTAACCCAAAGGTCCGATATGCCTGGCCATCAACTGCGCCAGGCTGCTCAATCTGCCCCGCAAAACCTTGTGGTAATCACGGCCCCGGGCGTACAGCGAGATCACTGCATCTTCCGCTTTGTCCAGACGAGCCAGTTCCTTGGCTTGCCAGTCCTCGGCGGTGACAAGGGGAAGGTAGTTCATGCTGGCGGTAATCACGCTGATCGTCCCGGGTACCAATTCAGCCGGCCGGGCCCGCTTCAGACCATGAGCGGCCATATAGTCCATACTGCCGTGAAAACCCTTCGCCAACCAGTCCAGCAATCCAGCCTCGGCTTCAGACAGGTCGACACCAGTGACGCCAATTTGGGAAAATCCAAGCTCACGGGCCCATTCCCGAATCTGAGTGACGAATTGCGTGCTATTGAAACTCACCTGCCGATTGTAAAAACCTTGTATTTTCAGGATGAGGGTAATACGCAAATTTTTGCTGCCCACCTGGCAGCCCAACCTGCTTTGGGAAATGCATTGATCGAATTGCGGGGTGATCTGGGGGTGGGGAAAACCACTCTGGCGCGCCATTTGCTGCAGGCCATGGGTGTGCGAGGCCGTATCAAGAGCCCCAGCTATGCAATCGTTGAGGCTTATGCGCTGGCCTCTTGCCAGATCTGGCATTTTGATTTCTACCGCTTCAAGGACCCCAATGAATGGGAAGAGGCAGGTTTTCGAGATATTTTCGCCAGCAAAGGACTGAAACTGGTGGAATGGCCTGAAAAGGCCGAAGGGCTCCTGCCTGAGGCTGACTTGGCGATCCATCTGGAACTTGGACCGGACGGAGCCCGCCAAGTCAGCCTGAGCGCCAATTCGGCAATCGGACAGGAGCTGATCCAGACGATCGGACAAAGGGGAATGGATTGAAGCGTAGGCAGCTGATGCAACAGGGTAGCCTGGTGCTTTTGTTGGGTGCCGCCCAATTGGCCCGGGGCGCCACCATCCTCGCTGTGCGCGTTTGGCCTGCTGCAGACTACTCTCGGGTGACCATCGAGTCTGATGCCCATCTGACTACCCGGCAACTCTTCGTGCCCGATCCGCCAAGGCTGGCGGTGGATATCGAAGGCATCGAGTTGAACCCTGCCCTGCGCGAAATTGTGGCCAAGGTTTTACCAGATGATCCCAATATTGCCGGGGTCCGCGTGGGCCAGAATGCACCTGGGGTGGTGAGGATCGTGCTCGACCTCAAGCAGCCCATGTCGCCCCAGGTGTTCACCCTGTCACCGGTAGCGGCCTACCAGCACCGACTGGTGCTCGATCTGTATCCCACCCAGGTGCGGGACCCTCTGGAATCATTGATTCGAGACCGGCTGGATAACCGACTGGCCAGCCCCACCAAACCTGCTGATCCTCTGGGGGAATTGATTGAACGCCAGGTGCAGCGTCCTGCATCCCCGGGCAGCACCCCAGCTGCGAATTCGGTCACTGAGCCCGCTCCGGGGGCAAATTCTCCAGGCAATGCCAAGGCTCCTGAAAAGTCAAAAACCGAACGCCTGATCATCATCGCGCTGGATCCCGGGCATGGGGGGGAAGACCCGGGTGCCATCGGCCCCGGAGGCACACGCGAGAAGGACGTGGTACTGCGGCTTGCCCGTCGCCTCAGAGAGCGGATCAACGCCACGCGCATCAACGGCAACCTCATGCGCGCTTACCTCACCAGAGATTCCGATTACTTCGTCCCCTTGCATGTGCGGGTGCAAAAAGCACGTCAGGTACAGGCTGACTTGTTCGTCAGCATCCACGCCGATGCCTTTTACTCACCGCGACCTCAGGGCGCGAGCGTTTTTGCGCTCAGCCAGGGCGGCGCGTCCAGCAGCGCTGCACGATGGATGGCGGCCAAAGAAAACAAGGCCGACCAGATTGGAGGAGTCAACATCCAATCCAAGGACAAGCAAGTGATGCATGCGCTGCTGGATATGAGCACGACTGCGCAGATCAATGACAGCCTCAAGCTTGGCGGTTCCTTGCTGGGCGAGATCGCCAGGGTGGGCAAACTTCACAAGCCCAGGGTGGAGCAGGCTGCCTTCTCAGTCCTGAAAGCACCCGATATTCCTAGCGTATTGGTGGAAGCCGCCTTCATCAGCAACCCAGAGGATGAGGTCAAGCTCAATAACGAGGGCTACCAGGATCAGCTTGCCGATGCCTTGATGCGTGGCATCAAGGCCTACTTTGCCAAAAATCCACCACTGGCACGGGCTGGAAAGATTTAGTAGTCAATTCGGCAGGCCCTTCAGCGATCGACCGGTCTGGCGCTGGCCACCAGCCTATGCCCTCTCATTGAACTTCAGCCCGCGCTGGGCGTATTTAGCGGTTTTGCCGGCATCTCCAGCAGTGCACGCACCTGATCCTCACTGAGTGTCTCGAGCGCCAACAACTCCTGGCTGCCTCGCTCCAGCAAGGCACGGTGTTGGCTGAGTATTTCGCTCGCGCTACGCAAGGCGGCTTCGGTCAGGGCGCGCACGGCACAGTCGATTTCACGCCCGGTCTGAGGGGAAAAACGGCGTGCGCTGGCCCCCACGCCATCCGGCAATTGGCCCAGAAAGGGGGATGGAGGGTCTTCGTAGGCCACATGACCCAGAGTCTCGTCCATGCCAAAACGCAGGACCATGCTGCGCGCGATGCCCCATGACGGCCAGGATCACATACCAGAGGTTCCATTGGGTACTTTTCTGCACTGATCAATCCCTGTCAAGGTGTGGGTTGGACCAGCCCTCAGCTGGCTCCCCGGTATCCGGATCAATCCA
This sequence comes from Burkholderiaceae bacterium, assembly GCA_017853735.1. GTDB lineage: Bacteria > Pseudomonadota > Gammaproteobacteria > Burkholderiales > Burkholderiaceae_C > Hylemonella. The sequence continues at coordinate 6,466 of JAFMJA010000048.1, forward strand.
GTCGGATATGCCCAGTTCGCTCTCCGCTTCCTGCAAGGTCTCACCCGGTTCGGGCGCCTCACCGGAGGCGGCCTGCATATCAGCCTGCGCCTCCTCGACGCTGAGGAAGGGGCCGATTTCCTGCATATCATTCGGCAAACACCAGTAATACCCATCCGGTCGCAGAATGATCTGACCATCCACCACTTAGGCCGCCTCGGGTATGGCTTGCATGCTGTGGGTTTGTGGACCTGGGTCTGGTTTTTTAGGCGTCATGGGCTTACCTTGCTCTGGACACACTGGCAAGCATCAACCCAGCAGGGCTTGGGCTTCTTGATATACCTCAAAGATAACCAAGCCCATTCAAACTGATGGCCGGCACAAGCTGATATTTCATCCATCGGCTGGTGCAGACTCGACACTTCTTTATTGATCAAGCTCGGTCGCATCCAGCCAAGAGTAAACTGCCTGTGCGGTCGGCGACTGCCATAGACTGTGCCGGCCAGACGAATTAAAGTGCCATGAAAAAAATCCGCCTTTGCCTTGCCCTTTTGTTGACCTGCTGCGCGTATGCCTGGGCTGCGCCTGCAGAAATCGGGGTGATCCTCATGCACGGCAAGAACGGGCAGCCAAAGTTTCCTGGACTTGTTGCTGTGGCCCAGGCGCTTACCGACACGGGCTATGTGGTGACAAGCCCTGTCATGCCCTGGTCGCGTGACAGACAGTACGACGCTGACTACTCGGAGACTCTGGCTCAGCTTGACGTCCTTGTGGCTGACATGAAAAGCAAGGGTGCCCGAAAAATCATACTTGCGGGTCACAGCTTTGGTGCCAATGCCGCCTTGGCCTACGCGAGTCGCAGGGAGGGCGTCAGCGGAATCGCCCTCCTGGCGCCTGGTCATTCACCCGATATCCAGGAATCATTTTTCTCGGCCAGCGTCAACCGGGCAAAAACCATGCTGAATGATGGAAAAGGGGAGGACATCGAGGCGTTTGATGACAGCAACCAGGGTAAGAACAGCTTGATCAGGACCAAGGCGAGGATTTATTTCAGCTACTTCGACCCCAAAGGCCTGGGCGCCATGACGCAGACCTCAGCCAAGGTACGTGCGGGCACTGCGGCACTGCTCATCATTGGCAATAGTGACCCCTGGGCTCGGAGAGCCAAGGCGATGATCTTCGATCAGATACCAGCCAACCCGAGTTCCCGTTATGTTGAACTGATCTCCAACCATATCGATACGCCACGGGATGGAATCAGCCATTTACTGAACTGGCTGAAGACTTTCGAGTAGTTCAACTCGACTACTTCGGCGCGGAAAGAAATTCCACTTTGGGCCGCCGACTCGCCTTCCAAGCACCGTAGATGACAATGAGACCGGGAATCAGGATCAGACCCCAGATGATCTTCTCCAGATTCGACTTGACCCAAGGCAGGCTGCCCAAAAAATAGCCCGCCGTGCAGATGCCCAGCACCCAGATCAGCGCGCCCAGGATGTTGTAGAGCGAGAATTTGGCGCGCCCCATGTCTGCCACGCCGGCAACAAAAGGCACAAAAGTGCGCAGGAAGGGCATGAAACGGGCCAGCACAATGGTGATGCCGCCATAGGTTTCGTAGAATTCGTGCGCACGATCAAAGGCCGCCTTATTGAACAAGCGCGACTTTTCCCATCGAAAGACCTTGGGGCCAAAATAGCGGCCGATCGAATAGTTGCACTGGTCACCCAAAATGGCTGCCATCAAAAGCAACGGAACAACCACCGAGTAGCTCAACAGGCCGGCACCAGCCATCGCACCCACCACGAACAAGAGGGAGTCGCCGGGCAAAAAGGGCATCACCACCAGGCCCGTCTCGACAAAGATGATCAGGAACAGCAGCGCATAAACCCAGGCGCCATAGTTCTGGACAAAGCTTTCGAGGTAGCGGTCGACATGCAGGATGAAATCGATCAGAAATGCGGCAAGTTCCATGCACAGGATTATCCCAGGGCTTGATGGAAGTGATCCCCGTCAAATCACCTAGCACAAGATCCATCGGTAAAGCAAGCCCATGATTTCCCTGCCAAAACGATGCCATGAGTGACTTGAAGAGCGGGCAGAATGGCGTAGTGTTGTTCGGTGGATTACCCCATTTTGGAGCAAACCCGACTGCGCAATTCTGTCACCTGATTTATTTGATTTCGAGGAGATTGATTCAATGTTTGTTGCGAATGCAAAACGTCTCACCCTAGCCGGCGCAGAAAAAATGTGCGCCACCGCGATTGAGGGTGCTACCCGCGAGGGGCTGGCCATTTGTGTGGTGGTCGCTGACGGCGGTGGCAATGTCATCCTGGCCAAACGTATGGACGGTGGGCGCTTTCATACCCTGCATTCCTCAACCACCAAGGCTATTTGCGCATCCTCCAACAAACGCATGACCACCTCGCAGGGCGCAGTTGGGCAGAGCCTGGACACCTCGCATGCCATTGGCCTTGCACTGGCTGCTGGCCCTGACCGTTGGACTGCGATGGAAGGTGGCGCTCCAGTCATTGTCGACGGAGAATGTATTGGCGGAGTGGGTGTTTCAGGTGGCAACTGGCAAGCCGATGCCGATCTGGCCAAAGCGGCGGTTGAATCGATTGGTGCGTCCGTTTCCATCGACGCCAAATAATCACTTTTTCCAGAGGAATCGACAATGTCTTTTGAACCCATTCAAGTAGCCTGCCTGGGCATGGGCTGGTGGTCCGATGTTTTGGCCGATGCGATGGTGCGCTCGGGCAAGCTCAAGATCAAGTCCTGCTTCACCCGTTCCCCTGAAAAACGGGAAGCATTTGCCAAGAAATACAGTTGCCAGGTCGCGTCCAGCTACGAGGAAATTCTGGCCGATCCATCGATCGACGCAGTCATCAACACCACGCCCAACAATGTGCATCTGGAGACCACCCGCCAGGCCGCAGCAGCTGGCAAGCATGTATTTCTGGACAAACCCATCGCCAATACCCTGGCTGATGGCCGGGCCATTACCGAGGTATGCCGCTCTGCTGGCGTGGTGCTGGCCTTGGGCTACCAGCGCCGCCGCGAAAGCCAGTTTCGCTGGATTCGCCAGCAAATTGACGCCGGAGAGTTCGGGCGGCTCGTCAATGCCGAGGCCAATATCAGCCGCGACCGCTTGGGCAAGATCGATCTGAGTTCCTGGCGCTACCAGGCCGCCGGCATGCCCGGTGGAGTCATGCTGCAAATTGGCGTCCACTATATCGATGTACTTGAGTACCTGATCGGCCCCATCAAGTCTGTCAGTGGCCAGTTGGCGCAGCTGGTCTTGCCGGGAGACAACCCTGATGTGGCCAGCCTGCTGCTGGAACATGAAAATGGCGCGCTTTCCACCGTCAATGCCAGCTATGCCTCAGCCTCTGAAAACTATGTGATGAACATTTACGGCAAGGAGGCCAGCGCCTATTACGACCTGCACGGTGGTCTGCGCTTTATCAAGCGTGGTACGGATAAAGTTGTACCCATAGCTTTCGCCAAAAATGACACCTTTGTGGAAGAACTGGACGAGTTCGCCGCTGCGGTGCGTGGCCAAGGAACCCCCGAGACCGGCGGCGAATACGCCACCCGCTCTTTGGGAGTTATCCGCGCTGGCATTATTTCGGCAAAAGAGGGCCGACGGGTGCAATTAGCCGAGGTCTTGGCCGACCCTGCCGCATAAGGCGCCGGTGATTCAAAAAACGATTCTGGCATGAACAAAAGCACTTTTGAGGAGTTTGCATGATGAACAAAATTTCACGTCGTAGCACTTTTCTTAGTTTGCTGGCAGTGTTGGGCCTGAGCTGTCCCCTGGGGTCAGCCCTGGCCCAGGCTTCCAACAATGCTCCCTTTGAAATGGTCGTCCTTTTCCCGGCCGGTTCATCGGCTGATGTTGGCGCACGCATCCTAGCCGAAGGCATGTCCAAGTATCTGGAGCAACCGGTTCCGGTGATCAACAAGCCAGGTGGAGGTGGTGCGATCGGCTACAAGTATGTAGCCGCCGCTCGACCAGACGGCAGGACCATGGTGTGGAACTCGAATTCAATTTCCACCACATTCCATGGTGGCACCATGAACATCGACTACAAGGCCTTTGAAGCGGTGGCCCGCGCCACCATTGAGATTCCCGCCGTGGTGGTGCAGGCTTCGTCGCCCTGGAAAACCATGGGTGAACTGATCGACTACGCTCGCGCCAACCCAGGCAAGCTCAAGGTCGGAAACTCAGGAACTGGAAGCCATACCCATATGGCCTCTACTGCCCTGTTCGAAACAGTTGGTGCCCATTCACTAGATGTGCCATTCAACTCCAGCCAGGTCGTCACCAATCTGCTCGGTGGTCATGTCGATGCCATCATTCAACTACCTAGCGCTGTAGCGCCCCATGTCCGTAGCGGTTCGTTGCGGGTGCTGGGTGTGCTGGGCTCGAGGCGCGACCCCATATTTCCAGACGCACCAACCGCAGCCGAGTTGGGCTTAACGGTGCCCGCCATGGATCTCTGGCGCGGGATTGGCGTGCCCCGCGGCACACCGCCGGCCACTCTTGCTCGGCTGGAAAAAGCCATTCAGTTTGCACTGCAGCGCCCTGAGTTCATCAGCACAGGGCAAAAACTCGGATTTGTTCCGGCCTTCCTGCCCTCGCGAGACTTTGCCCAATTGATTGCGCGTGAAGATGACTTGATCGCCCGCCAGATGGAGCAGTTTGGCATGAAGAAAAAGCAGTAAGCCACCACAGCAGTCGCTGCATTTTCTTTTTCCCATCGCTAGCGACTGCCCTGGCTGCAGCTCATCAGCGCCTAAAATCACTGGGTGATTGCCAATCTGCGTACATCATCCCTGCGCCGCCCCATTCAGGAATTACCTGATGCGCTGATCAGTCAGATTGCAGCTGGCGAAGTGGTGGAGCGTCCCGCTTCGGTGGTTCGCGAATTGGTGGACAACGCATTGGATGCGGGCGCAGCTCAAATTACATTGCGCCTGATGGCTGGCGGTGTGCGCCTGATCGTTGTCGAAGATGATGGCTGGGGTATTCCTCCTACTGAATTGCCAATTGCCCTCAAGCGCCACGCCACCAGCAAAATCCGGGATCTGAGGGAACTGGAAGCCGTCAGCACGCTGGGCTTCCGGGGTGAGGCCCTGGCGGCCATTCATTCCATTGCAGACTGCAGTATCTACTCGCGTGCCGAGGGCCAGGACCAGGCCTGGCAGCTCGATGGGCACAGCGGTGAGATCAAACCAGTAGCACGCGCCAAAGGCACCACGGTTGAAGTCAAAGAGCTATTTTTCAGTACCCCAGCTCGGCGCAAGTTTCTCAAATCCGATGCGACCGAGTTAGCGCATTGCATCGAGTCGGTTCGTCGCCATGCCCTGGCCCGTCCGGATGTCGGCTTTGCGGTTTGGCATGAGGGCAAGCTGATCGAACAATGGCGCGCGCATATCGGCCCAGATGCCCAGGATCAAAGGCTGGCAGATGTCATGGGAAACGACTTCATGCTTGATTCAGTCGAGGTCGATTTTCAGGGACTACTGGCGCCTGGCGCATCTCAAGCCATACGCATCTGGGGACGGGCGGGCTCGCCCACTGCGTCGCGGGCCAGGAGCGATCATCAGTTTTTCTTTGTCAATGGCCGGTACGTACGCGACAAGGTACTCACCCACGCTGCCCGCAGTGCCTACCAGGATGTTCTGCACGGACTCAAGCAACCTGCTTTCGCGCTTTACCTTGAAATCGATCCGACCCGGGTCGACGTGAATGTGCATCCCACCAAGATCGAGCTGCGCTTTCGCGATAGCCGTGAGGTGCATCAGGCTGTGCGCCATGCGGTTGAAAATGCCCTGGCCGTACCGAGATCTCAACCTGTGGCGTCGGTTGAACCCGGCATGGGGGCTTACCCGGCTGACCATTCCACAGTTGATCATTCCCTGGCCTGGCGCCAGTCTTTCATGCGCCTGGAAGATCGGCCAGGCCACCCGGTGAACGATCTGGCCAGCCTTTGGCAGCCCACTGGCGCTCAATTGCTGGCAGAGCCCGCATCGCCCTGGACGTCAAGGAAATCGGAAGATCCTGCTGGCCAAGGGGCATCCGACACCCAGGCCTGGCCGCTTGGCCGGGCTGTGGCCCAGCTGAAAGGCATTTACATCCTGTCAGAGAATGAGCAGGGGCTGGTCATTGTGGACATGCATGCAGCCCATGAGCGCATTGTTTATGAGCGCCTGAAAACCCAGCTCGATGGACAGGGTTTGTCAAGTCAGCCCTTGTTGATTCCAGCCACTTTTGCCGCCACCCCCCAGGAAGTCGCCACTGCTGAAGCCCATCAGGACACTTTGCGCCAACTGGGTCTGGAGCTGACGCCCTTTTCTCCGAAAACCCTCGCCGTCCGTGCAGTTCCAGCAACTTTGGCCCAAGGCGATGCGGTGGAACTGGCACGCAGCGTACTGGTTGAATTGGCACAACACGAAGCCAGCCAGGTGATCGAGCAAGCCCACAATCAATTGCTGGCCACCATGGCCTGTCATGGTGCGGTGCGCGCCAACCGTCGCCTGACCCTGGAAGAGATGAATGCGCTGTTGCGCGAAATGGAGCAGACTGAGCGTTCCGACCAGTGCAACCACGGCCGCCCCACCTGGCGGCAAGTGAGCCTCAAAGACCTGGATGCGCTGTTCATGCGTGGCCGGTAGACAGCTTGGCGAGCCCCCTCCTCGTGCTACGCTTGAACCTCGGACCCACTCTTTATCTGCCCTCCTACTGCCATGTACTCCACTCTGATCTCCCCTGAACAGCTGATGACGCTTCAGCAAACCCAGCAAGCCCTGATGGTGTTTGACTGCAGTTATGAACTGATGAAGCCAGCCGAAGGCGAGCAGCAGTATCTGAGTGCGCACATTGTCAACGCCCAACGCGCTGACCTGAGCCGCCATCTCAGCGCCCAGGAGGGAGCAGCTTCAGCCAGCGGTGGCCGACACCCCTTGCCGACTCGAGAGCAGTTTGCCGCCTGGCTGGCCGGGCTTGGCTTCCA
>JAFMJA010000306.1 GCA_017853735.1 Burkholderiaceae bacterium
CGCTGCGCCGGATTGCTCATTACGATTACTGGAGCGACAAGGTGCGTCGCTCGATTGTGGTGGACAGCAAGTGTGACCTGCTCCTCTACGGCAACGCCGAGCGCGCCCTGGTGGAAGTGGCGCACCGCATCGCCGCCAGGGAGCCGGTGCAGTCGATCACCGATGTGCGTGGCACTGCTTTTGTGCGGCGCAGCTCGCCCCATGGTGCCGGCAGCGAGTGGTTTGAGATCGACTCCACCGAGGTCGACCAGCCCGGGCCCATCGAGGCCCATATCAACCCCTATCTCACCACCGCCGAGCAGGCCAGTGCCCAGGGCCAGACCTGTGAGAAGGAGAATGCCGGGCCAGGCCAGGCTGTGCCCGCCAGTCAGCCCTTGACCTTTGTGCCCAACCCCGCGCTGGCGGGCAAAATGCGCCGTCCGCCGCGCGAGCGCACTGTCATCCGCCTGCCCAGCTATGAGCAGGTCCGCGCCGATGCGGTGCTCTATGCCCATGCCAACCGGGTGCTGCATCTGGAGACCAACCCGGGCAATGCGCGCGCCCTGGTGCAGGCGCATGGCGAGGGCAGCACGGCGCGCGATGTCTGGATCAACCCGCCGCCTATTCCGCTCACTACCGCCGAAATGGATGAGGTGTTTGGCCTGCCCTATGCGCGCAGCCCGCACCCGTGCTATGCCGATGAACACGGCAGCCACGATGGGGCGACCAAGATTCCGGCCTGGGAGATGATCCGCTTTTCAGTGAACATCATGCGCGGCTGCTTTGGCGGCTGCACCTTCTGCTCGATCACCGAGCACGAGGGCCGCATCATCCAGAGCCGCTCGGAGGATTCGGTGATCCGCGAGATCGAAGACATTCGCGACAAGGTGAGTGGCTTCACCGGCGTGATCTCCGATCTAGGCGGGCCGACCGCCAACATGTACCGCATCGGCTGCAAGTCTGCAGAGATCGAGGCGGCCTGCCGCAAGCTGAGCTGTGTCTACCCGGGCATCTGCCAGAACCTCAACACCGACCACAGCGCGCTGATTCGTATGTACCGCCGTGCCCGTACGCTCAAGGGCGTCAAGAAAATCCTGATCGGCTCGGGCCTGCGCTACGACCTGGCGGTGAAGTCGCCCGAGTATGTGAAGGAGTTGGTGCAGCACCATGTGGGCGGCTACCTGAAGATTGCGCCCGAGCACACCGAACAGGGCCCGCTGTCCAAGATGATGAAGCCGGGCATTGGCAGCTATGAGCGCTTCAAGCAGATGTTTGAGAAGTACAGCGCCGAGGCTGGCAAGAAGCAGTACCTGATTCCCTATTTCATTGCTGCCCATCCCGGCACCAGCGATGAGGACATGATGCATCTGGCGCAGTGGCTGAAGAAAAATGGTTTTCGCGCCGATCAGGTGCAGACCTTCTATCCCAGCCCGATGGCCAGCGCCACCGCGATGTACCACTCGGGTTTGAACACCCTCAAGGGCATCCACCGCGACAGCCGGGTGGACAAAGTGGATGTGGTGCGCGGCGAGCGGCGCCGCCGCCTGCACAAGGCCTTCTTGCGCTACCACGATCCCAACAACTGGCCCCTGCTGCGCGAGGCGCTCAAGGCCATGGGTCGGGCCGACCTGATCGGCAACGGCAAGCAGCACCTGATCCCGAGCTACCAGCCGCTCACCGATGGTGCCTACCAGAGCGCCCGGCGCAAGAACAGCACCCCGGCGGCCAGGCCAGTGCCAGCCGTCAAACCGGCCAAGGGCCAGCTGCTGACCCAGCACACCGGCTTGCCCCCGCGTGAAACAGGCGGCAAGCCTGGGACACGCAAAGTTGCGGCCACGCCAGCCAAGCGCTCGCCCAAAGCATCCTAGGGATGGTGTTCAAAACTCGCGCCGTGCGCGACGGAGTCTCGCGCATCTGCAGCGCCCCTGGTTTTCCAAGCATTGGCCACTAGAGCACTTGACCTTTAGAGCTCTTGGCCTTTAGTTGCCAAAGTCCAGTGGCAGACCCACATAGTTTTCCGCCAGCGAGCGCGACAGTGCTTCGGAGTGCACCAGGTATTCCAGCTCGGCCTCCTGGACCTTCTGGCCGAAACCGGCGGTATCCGGAAAGCGGTGCATGAGCGAGGTGAGCCACCAGGAGAAGCGCTCGGCGCGCCAGACCCGGGCCAGGGCGCGCTGCGAATAGGCCTCGATGCCTGCATCGCTTTTTTCCAGATAGTGCTCGATCAGCGCGCCTGACAGGTATTTGACATCGCTGGCTGCCAGATTCAGCCCCTTGGCGCCAGTGGGCGGGACGATGTGGGCCGCGTCGCCGGCCAGGAACATGCGGCCAAAGCGCATCGGTTCAGCCACAAAGCTGCGCAGCGGTGCAATGCTTTTTTCGATGCTGGGACCGGTGATCATTTTGTCGGCCAAGGCCGGGTCGAGGCGGCGGCGCAGCTCATCCCAAAAACGGGCGTCACTCCAGTCCTCCACCCGGTCATCGATCGGGCATTGCACGTAGTAGCGGCTGCGCGTGGGGCTGCGCATGGAGCACAGGCCAAAGCCGCGTTCGCTGTTGGCGTAGACGATCGCGTGCTGTGACACCGGCGGCACGTCGGCCAGCACACCCAACCAGCCAAACGGGTAGACCTTCTCGTACTGGGTAATGGCCTGAGTGGGCACGCTGGCGCGGCTGATACCGTGAAAGCCGTCACAGCCGGCAATGAAGTCGCAGCGCAGCTCGCGCGTCTGGCCGTCCTCCTGGTAGCGCACGCTGGGCGCGGCGCCGTCAAAGTCGTGCAGGCTGACTTGGTCAGCGTTGTAGACGGTTTGCAGCCCGGCGGCGGCACGGGCGTCCATCAGGTCGCGGGTGACCTCGGTTTGTCCGTAAGCGGTGACCACTTTGCCACCGGTCAGGCCAGAGACATCGATCGGGTGGCGGCTGTTCTTGAACACCAGTTCTATGCTGTGGTGGACCGTGCCCTCCTGGCTGACCCGTGCGCCCACGCCCGCTTCATGCAGCAGATCAACCGTGATCTGCTCCAGGATGCCCGCGCGGA
>JAFMJA010000307.1 GCA_017853735.1 Burkholderiaceae bacterium
TCACCGAGTTGCCGATCTTGCCCTCTTCGACCGAGGCACCAATCACCGCCACCGCTTTGGGCTACATGATGCAGTTCATGGCGCTGACAATCTCTTTTTCTGCCGGGCGATAGCGTGGCGCTTTGGCTGCAAAGTCCAGCACAATGCGCACATCGGCAGCCACTGCCCCCTGCTTGCTGGCAAATACCGGGTTCAGGTCCAGCTCTGAAATTTCAGGAAAGTCGCTGACCAGTTTGCTCACTGCCACGATCAGTTTGGCCAGCGCTTCGCGATCAACCGGGTCGCCCCCCCGGACGCCCTTGAGGATTTCAGCGGCCTGGATGCCATCCAGCATGGAGTAGGCGTCTTGCAAGGTGGCAGGAGCCAGTCGGAAGGTGATGTCTTTCAGCACTTCGACCAATACGCCGCCAAGTCCAAAAGCCACCAGTTTGCCAAAGCTGTTATCGGTGACCGCGCCGATGATGACTTCCTGGCCAGCCTTGATCATCTGCTGGACCTGAACGCCGACGATATTTGCATCGGCTTTGTAATTCCTGGCATTGGCGATGATTTTTTCGTAGGCACTGGCTGCTTCTTCGGCATTCTTGATGCCGACCAGCACGCCACCGGCCTCGGTTTTGTGCAGGATATCGGGCGAGACAATTTTCATGACCACCGGAAAGCCCATCTCTGCAGCAGCCTGGCTGGCTTGCTCAGCGCTGCCCGCCAGGGCTTCCTTGGGGACGGTGATGCCATAGGCGTCGCAGATTTGTTTCGCTTCAGGGGCGGTCAGCGCCGTACGCCCGGAGGCTTTCGCAGTGGCAAAAATGTCCTGGATTTTTATTGAGTTCATTTTGCTTGAAGGATGGGAGGTGTGGAGCCAAGAGGCTGAGGGATGCGAGGGTGCTGGTCAGACCACGCGCTCGTTTTTCATGATGCCAATTTCGTCGGCACTATAACCGAGGAGTTCCAATATTTCGCTGGAGTGTTCACCCAGCAAGGGTGAGCGGGTGACCTCGGTTGGGCTATCTGACAGCTTGATCGGGTTGCCCACGCTGAGGTAGCTGCCGCGGGTGGGGTGGTCGACTTGCACCACAGTGCCGGTATCGCGCAAAGAGCTGTCTTCAGCGATTTCCTTCATTGAAAGTATGGGCCCACAGGGAATATCGAATGCATTGAGGATATCCATCGCCTCGAACTTGGTCTTGGTCTTGGTCCACTCTTCAATGCGCGCGAAAATCATCTTCAGATGGGGCAGGCGGGCCTCGGGCGTGGCGAAATGGGGGTTGGTGATCCAGTCCTCTTCTCCGATGACCCGACAGATGTCGGCCCAGACAGCGGCCTGGGTGATGAAATAAATATAGGCGTTGGGGTCTTTCTGCCAGCCTTTGCATTTGAGGATGGCGCCCGGCTGGCCGCCGCCCGAGGCATTGCCCGCTCTTGGCACCGCATCACCAAACTCAATGTCGGGGTACTGCGGATACTCCTTGAGTACGCCGGTGCGCTCCAGGCGTTGCTGGTCGCGCAGTTTGACACGGCAAAGATTGAGCACCGCGTCTTGCATGGCTGCGGTGACGCGCTGGCCGCGGCCCGATTTTTCGCGATGCAGGAGTGCTGTGACAATGCCCAGGGCCAGATGCAGACCGGTGCCGCTGTCGCCAATCTGAGCGCCAGTGACCATGGGGATGTCATCAGGGTCACCGGTGGTGGAGGCCGCGCCCCCGGTGCACTGGGCCACGTTTTCATAGACCTTGCAATCCACATAGGGCCCAGGACCAAAGCCCTTGATCGAGGCCAGGATCATGCGTGGGTTAAGTTCCTGAATATGTTCCCAGGTGAACCCCATGCGGTCGAGCGCGCCTGGGGCAAAGTTTTCCACCAGCACATCGCAGTGGCGGATCAGTTTCACCAGTACCTCTTTGCCCTTGGGGCTTTTGGTGTTGAGTGTGATCGAGCGCTTGTTGTGGTTGAGCATGGTGAAGTACAGGCTGTCCACGTCCGGAATGTCGCGCAACTGTCCCCGGGTGGCATCTCCCTCGCCGGGGCGCTCTACCTTGATCACATCGGCGCCAAACCAGGCCAGCAACTGTGTGCAGGTGGGACCCGACTGAACATGGGTGAAATCAAGAATACGAACACCTTCCAGTGCTTTTCCCATCAAATTTCTCCAGTGAGGAAATACAAAAAATGACCAAGGGGCAGAATGCCCAGTCTCCATCTGTCGGATTGTCAGAATATTTTATTGAGTTTTGCCAGCGGCAGACTCCAGCTCAGCCAGACGTTTGCGCATCAGCCGTTCTTCTTGAAATTTGATGGTCTCGTCCCGAATCACTGAGGCAATCCCGATCACTTGACCGTTAGCGTCGTTCAACAAAGCAACCGTGAAAGATATCGACATGGGTGAGCCTGCCTTGTTGACGGCCGGAACGCGCAGCACATCGTGCCCATAGCGGGTCTGGCCGGTGACCATGGTTTTGTGATAAGCCTCCCAGTGGCGCTGACGCAGGCGTTCTGGAATGATCAGGTCCAGCGATTGCCCCAGGGCCTCCGCTTCGGTAAAGCCAAACATGTATTCAGCAGCTGGATTCCAGAGGGTGATGGAACCCTGGGTGTCGCAGACAACGACCGCATCACCCATCACGCTGACAAGTTGTTGCAGGTCAATCAAAGTGCGCATCTGGCATGAGTGAGAAATTCGCCATACCGTAGATGATGCAACAAAACAAAACGGCGCCCTCGGGCGCCGTTTTGTTGATCATCTGGGTGCTCAAACAGCCTTGGACGCATGCATCGATGCAATCTGATCCTTGCTGTAGCCCAACTCAGCCAGAACTTCGTCGGTATGCTGACCCAGCAACGGCGAAGCAGTCACCTCTGGCTTGAGGTCGGAGAACTTGATCGGGCTGCCCACGGTGTAGTAACTTCCACGCACAGGGTGCGGCACTTCCACGATCGAGCCGCTCTTGCGCAGCGACTCATCGCGCAGCAGCTCAGCCATGGACAGGACCGGAGCGCAAGGAATATCGAACTTGC